>JACQWN010000226.1:1724-24385 GCA_016209245.1 Bacteroidia bacterium | reverse complement strand
GTTAAACTCTATGATACTACGCCTTTTATCACAGAAATATCAAAAAGACAGAGAAAAATATTTGAAGCTTTCAATATACCGCTAACTAAATTACATAGTTATTAACTAAAAAGGCATTTTAGGTTTAATCGTTAATAAAATGTAACTATTTAGGTATAAACGTTATTATTCCACCGAAGTACGAAAAAAATACGAATTTACGAATTACGAAAGGGTTCATAGCTGGCAAATTCGTAATTCGTAAGTTCGTAAAAAATTCGTACTTCGGTGGGATAATATACATATGAAATAATATTGACCTAAATAAATACAATAAAAAATTGAATGAATATATCCGGAATGAAAAAAAATATTTCCTGCGGAGTAACCCGAGAAACAGGTTGGAAAAATGAAAGAGAAAAAAATTATGAATAGTTGAGAAAGGAAAGAAATAGGAAGAAAAATTTTTACAATATATATATATATTTACTGCTCCAATGGTTTCGGGAGATTGTTAAATAATGCGGGGATATATGCTGCTTTCAACATAAAAACCATTTATTTGGTTTAAAAGTAAACGAAATGACTTTCTTCTTTTAAACTGTAAATAGACTATATAAAAAAACAAAATGCAAATTTTTTTACATGATAATTTTGGCGGAAAAGATATACCTAAATTTCCTTATTTCCAAAAATTTTGAACTATATTAGATAGTCTAATCATCTAAATTAGATAGTTTAATCATCTAAATTAGATAATTAGTGTCTGTCCGTACTGTCCAAATTTGACACGAATTACACAAATTTAATATATTGATTCTCAATTATATTTTTTAGTGATAATTCGTGAAATTCGTGTCAAAAATACTTTTTAGAGTAGACTCATTATTGTATTTTTGGAGGATACTTTCTTATTATGCAGATGTTTAAATTCTATGCTTTTGGCTCTAAAATTCATTGATAAACCTGCTGATTACATCAAACGTTTCCTCTACCGCTTTTTCAAGAATATCATTGATAATAATAACATCAAAATCTTTGGCAAAACTCATCTCATATTCAGCTTTTTGAAGCCGTTTTTTTAACGATTCAGGGGTTTCTGTCCCTCTGATGTCTAACCGGTCAGCAAGAACCTGCAAAGACGGCGGTTTAATAAATATGGAAAGCGCCTTCTCTCCGTAATACTTTTTAATATTTAATCCTCCTTTTACATCAACATCAAATACAACATGTTTTCCTTGATTCCATATCCGTTCTACTTCCGATTTTAATGTTCCGTAATAACTGTCTTTATAGACTTCTTCCCATTCCAGAAATTCGTTATTTTTTATTCTCCGCCTGAATTCCCGGGCTGTTATAAAATAATAATCCACGCCATCGGTTTCATTCTCCCTCTTTGTCCTGCTGCAACAAGAAACAGAGAAGCCAAGGTTAACACCTTTTTCCAAAATCCGGTGAATAATAGTTGTTTTCCCTGAACCGGAAGGAGCGGAAAAAATAATCAATTTACCTTTAAAATCCCTCATTTTTCAATACTTGACTATAGTACATTCATTAATTGTTCCTTAATTTTCTCCAGTTCATCCTTCATCATAATAACAAGCCGTTGTATCTCAAAATCATTTGCCTTTGAGCCAATTGTATTTATTTCCCTGCTCATTTCCTGAGTCACAAAAACAAGCTTTCTCCCTTGTGAACATTCATCTTCGACAATCTTAAGAAAATAATTACAATGGTTTGCAAGTCTTACCTTTTCTTCTGTAATATCCAGTTTTTCGAGATAATAAATCATTTCCTGCTCAAACCTGTTCTTGTCATAATCTTCTTTATTAAAAATTTCAGCGAGGCTTTGCTTAATGCTGCATTTAATTCTTTCAATTCTTTCCTTTTCATAATTACCGATTTGCTCCAGGAAATTAAGTATTTTATTTATTCTTGTGATAATATCTTGTTCAATTACAATACCCTCCTGCGTCCTGAACTGCATAACAGTTTCAATTGCCTGCATAAATGCATTCAATATTTGTTTCCATTCAGCATCATTTATGCTTTCCTGCGGGTGTACCAGCACATCAGGCATGCGCATAATGACTTGTAATATTTGGCCGGTATCCATTTTTAGCTCATGAGCTATTCCATAAATCTGTTTGTAATAGCTTTTAATAATATCCTTGTTTATATGTGAAACGGATTCAGCTCCCATCAGCTCTTCATTAAGGATTACATCAATTTTTCCCCGTTCCAGATGCTTGATTAATATATTTCGAAGCTCCGGTTCTTTCGATTTATACGAATTAAGCAAGCGAAAAGAAATATCGGCTTGTTTGCTGTTTAAAGTACGTATTTCAACTGTAATTTTTTTTTCACCTGTCTCAACAGATGCTTTTCCAAAACCCGTCATTGATTTTAACATATATTTTTTATTAGCGTTTCGTGCTTTCTTTTTCTGACTGTCTTTATTTCAGTTTCTCTAACTTTCATTATGAGCCGATTATTTTTTTAATACATTAGCTGTCCCTGCTCCGGTTTGACCATGTTTTTCAAATAAGTTATATTTTTCAACAAGTTCTGTCAAGTCACTTGTTGCCTTTGTTTTTATTATGGCGTTATTGGCGTTATTATGGCGTTATCTTAAACGAGAAAATAGAAAGCACCTGCCCCTTTTACACCCGAACTTTTAAAGAGTTGCTTTTCTACCAAATCTGATAAATCTCTAGATGCGGTTCGTTCAGTAGTTTCATTTAAAGTTTGATACTCGCTATTCGTAATTTTCCCTTTCTCTTTTACAAACATTACGGCTTTAATCTGACGCTCATTAAGTCTAAATTTAGTAAGTTGTTCTATGTTTAAATTATCTTTGAAAAGCGTTACAATAAAACCACCGTCTTGTTCTTTCATTTCGGGTTCGGGCAATTCGGCTTGTTTGCAAGTATCTAAAATTTTGATTGTTCCTCTGCCCCAAGCATCAATCATTCCTCCTTTAAAACAAACTTCTGCAATGATTGGGTTTCGTGGTTTTGAAGAATGAGAACGTTTTAATGCTTCTGCGGTCAAACCACCTATCAATGTGCCATCGTTCCATATATTAATTTTGTCATCATATACACGAATCTGAATAGGCGCTCCCATGTAATTACGATGCACCAAGGCGTTTAGTAACATTTCACGAATAGCGGCAATAGGATATTCGCCTTTCTCAATACGGTGCATTCCTTCAAATGTTATCTGCCTTGTGAGAAATTTGTGATTAAGTTGATTTAAAACAGATTGAAGCAATTCTATTAGATTTCCCTCTTCAGTTTCCTGAAATACTAAATCGGCATCGTCTTTTCCAAAACGACCAATTTTTACAAATGTATTTGGATAAAATTTACCGGGGTCTTTGCCAAATAAAATCAAAGCTGATCGCTTCAATTGTTCGTTTTCTGCAAGGCGTAATTTTTCAAACAGTTCGGGTAAAGTTAAACCCTCGCTTTCAGGTAAATGTCCTGCATTTTCAGATGCTTTCAAAAAAATGTTTACTGTTTTTTCATTGATGTCGGAATAAGTTGCCCTAGGCTCGATTACATCGTCCCATGTTTTGCCCGATTTTTTAAGCAAGAACTCGTTTAATGATGCTCCTGTAAGTTCTTGCTTTGTACTTCCGCTTCGGTAATAATACCTGCCTCTTAATAAAATTGGAACAGAGTAAGATTGTGTTATGATTTCGATAAAATATTTTCCGGTTTCTTCGTGTAAGTTTACCTCAGCGGTAATTCCCATTAAATTTTTTATTTTGTTTGGAATGTCATCCATCAGTTTTTTATAATCATCAACGCCAACAATAATTCCGTTATCATCTTTGCCGATAAAAATTATACCACCTTGTGCATTTGCAAAACCACATACCCATTTTAGGTAGTCATCGTGCCAACTTTGTTTGTATTCTATGTTTTGTTGTTCTGGCATATCGTTTATTATTTGCAAATGATCGTAATCTTTTAATTCTGTCATTTCGTTTCTGTCTTTCGTTTTATTGTCTATTTGTCTGTCTGTTTTATAAGCATGAACGCTATGCCCACTGCCTCTAACTACCTCACCGGTTCCCCCTCCACAAAAAACCCCTCCATTTTTTCTCCTTTCTTGGGTTCGTATGCCTTTCCATCCTTATAATAAATCGTTTTATTTAACATTCCCTCCTCGTATTCCTCTTCCCTAATCACATCGCCATTTTCAAGCCAATATATCCATTTACCCGTTCTTTCACCTTCAGCATTATATTCACCTTTGAATTTTTTATTTGAATTTTCATACCAGGATGTCCATTTTCCTTGTGGAACACCAAAATTATAATAGCGTTCAAATTTCATTTTATTATTTTCATATTTTCCTGTCCATAATCCTGTTTCTTTACCGTTATTATATGTCCCGATTATATCTGTAATTCCGGATGAATAGTACCAGTTCCATTGACCTTCCTTTTTTCCGTTTTTATATTCTCCTTCAGCTCTTTTCTGAGCATTATCATGCCAGGAATTATATTTACCATGTTTTAATCCGCCTTCATATGGAAGTTCATACTCCTTTACTCCATTTATATGCCATCCCACCCAGTTTCCAACAGATATATCATTTTCATAATATTCTTCTTCTTTCTTTTGTCCGTTATCATAATATTTTGTACATGTACCTTGTAGTTTTCCATCTTTATAATTTTTTTCATATTTTTTTAAACCGTTCTCATAATAATCAACGCATAAGCCATTCTCTTTTCCGCCAATATAGCTCTTTTCAGACTCTTTAGAACCGTTTTCATAGTAGTTTATTACTAATCCTTCAGGCTTTCCATCTTTAAAATTTTTTTCATATTCTTTTATACCATTCTCCCGCCAACCGGTCCATGTCCCATCAAGCTTTCCATCAATATAATGTTTTTCATATTCTTTATGAGCTTCATCATACCAACCTGTCCATTTGCCCTCCGGACGGCTATTTCTATATTCACCGTCTTCTTTTTTTATGCCCTGTTTGGTATAGCTGATATATTTGCCATTCTTTTCACCATTAGCAATATCTTCCCGTATCTCTTTATTACCATTCTCGTAAAAATTTATTCTTGTACCATTCTCAATACCATCAATGAAATATCTTTCAGTTTTTTTCTGTCCATTATTATAATAATCAATGCAATAACCCGAATAAGGAATTACCTCATCCAGGTAATACATTTTGCCATCTTTCTTTTTAAGTTCATTATATGCCGGAATTCCACCTTGCATCAGTGAAGATATCTTTTCTGAACGTGTACCGCCGTTCATTTCTTTCTTTAAATCAATTTCAACAACTTTTGTAAAAATATGCTGGTAGTAAACATATATTTTAAAATTATTCAAATCATAGATTAATGAAAAGACATTATGTTTGGTATTAACAGAAGCTTCCAAAGCTGATTTACATAGTTCCTTACCGTTAATTGAGCTTGTTTTCAGGATATTTTCTGCAATCTTATAATATTCGCAGGGATAATTGCCTTTGCTCGGATTTATAATGCTAAAATTAGTCATAAGCTGATAATTTCCTTCCTTTTCCATTATAACCAATGAAGTATCGCCCCATTCTAAAATAGCGGAAGCACCCGACCTGTCGGCAAGCAGAAGATGATAATTCATAAATTCTTCAACATTGTACTTATTTATAAGAGCAATGGATTCTTCAACAGTAGAACATGTTTCCATGATTTTTTCAGCTATCTGGCAATATCCCCTTACCTTTTCATTTGAAAGGGTAAGCTTTTCCGAAGTAAACCGGATTGTAGCTTTAGGTATTTTAGTCAATCCGATAAAAAGCCCTTTCTCATTTATCCCTGATAATGAAATGCCATCGTTCCATCCAAACGAAATTCGTCCATAACCACCGTTAATGCCTGGTGAAAACCAGACATTTGCATCCTGTTCAGTTCCATCTTCATTTACACATACAAATGTATTAATGCCTTCTGAATAGCTGAAAATCAGTGTTGATGAAACTCTGAATATAATAATTATCAGACAAATTGAAATAATTAAGCTTATTTTCAATAGTAACTTCATTAACTGAAATCTGTCGTAAATATATGAAATTATTTGTTTATTTCAAATCATTCATCACGTTTCGGTTCAGGATGAATGTTAATATTCAGATTTTTGAATTCTTTGTTTAATTGGTTTTCAATATTGTCACATAAATTATGGATGTTATCAATATTATCGCCGGGATTGACATTCATATGAAAATCCAGGTACTTATAATTACCAGCTGTCCGGGTTTTTAAATCATGGTATTTTATATCCATTTTATCAAGAATATTTTTAATGTGTTGTATATCATTGTCAGACATAGAAGTATCGAGCAGTGGAAGAAATGCCTTTTTTAACAGTCGAAATGCTTCATATAGAATAAATAATGCAACAAGCATTGCTATGACAGGGTCTAACCAGGTGATTTTTGTGACCCAAATCAAAACAAGGCCAACACCAACTCCTAAAGATGTATATATGTCGGTTTTAAGATGTAGTGCATCTGCTTCGAGAGCGACTGATTCAGTCTTTTTTGCAACATAATAAAGCTTTTTTGAAACAAAGAAATTAATTACACCGGATATGAACATTATACAAATACCAAGTAAAAGTGATTCCGGCACCTCGGGTTCTATTAATTTTTTAATAGCTTCATATATTATCCACACTGCAGCTATGAATATTAAGATAGCTTCTATTACACCTGAAACATTTTCAATTTTTCCATGCCCGTATGGGTGTTCCTTATCAGCAGGATTATCCGATACTTTTACAGAAAAAAATGTTATTAAGGCAGCAATCAAATCAAGCGATGAATGAATCGCTTCCGATATAATACTAACGGAATTTGATAAAAAACCCGCTAAAAGTTTTAATATTATCAGAGTTGTATTTGAAATGACCGATAACCGTGCAACCTTCTTTTTTTCAGTCATAAATTATTTATTTGAATTTTCTAACTAATTCCTTTTGTAAAAATTTATTTAATATTTCGATAAAGATTTTTAATTCAGTATCAGTTAATGATTTTTGAAGCGCTCCTGCCAGTTGCTCATGAATTTTATGATGCATTTTATTGATATTGTTCCCTTTTTTAGACAACTGCAGTGCACTGCTCCTCCGGTCTTTTTCCGAACGAACTTTTTTTATATATCCTTTTTCTACAAGCTTTTCAACCTGAATTGTTACCGTTGACTTTGTCAACTGCAGAATATTTGCGAGATATGTAAGCGTAGGTTCATTATTCAAACAGATCGCCTCAAGATAATACATCTGGGTAATGCTTAAGTCATAGAATTCCGGACTCCTGCGCAGGAAATCTTCCATTTCCCAAATCTTACGGGTCAGTTCGCTTATTAATACCGTCAGTTTTTTCATGGTGCAAAAATAATAAAATAGTTTGATTAATCAAACTATTTTATTATTTTTGTAAATAAATTCTGTGCTAAGGGTAGGAAATGTACAATTTTTTATTTAAGTTAAAAATTCAAAAATTTTACTATCTGATGTAAGAGATGATGAAAAATGTCTAATTTTACATCTGTAAATTTATGAATTAATCAGGTGAGCATGTCGAAATACAAAATTTAAAGAAATCAGAACTAATAAGTATGAAAATAATATCTATTTTAATTGCGAGTAGTTTGTTCTCTTTTTATATCTTCGGACAGACGGATAGTATAGTCATAGGAAAAGAGATAATATTACCAGTGCCACGGAAAGAAGGCGGAATGCCTTTAATGAATGCGTTGAGCTTGCGAAAGTCGCCGAGCAAGGAATTTTTTTATTTGATGCTGTTAAACATCAACTCCTTCCGGTTAATGCAGGCGATTATCGCAGAGATATGGGTGTTCAGCGATTTACCGGAAAAGCCGCGGTTAATTTTGTCTATGTTGCAGACTATTCAAAAATGATAGCTATCTCAAAGGACACAAAAGATTTTTATTCTACCGCCGATACCGGCTTTATTAGCCAGAATGTTTATCTTTTTTGTGCTTCAGAAGGTCTGGCAACAGTTGTTCTTGGCTGGATCAAACGCGATAAAATGAGTGAAATATTGAAATTAAAGAAAGATCAGCATATAATTTTATCCCAATCAGTTGGTTATCCTGCCGATATTCAGGAAATACCAACAATGGAAGAGTAAGTAAAAATATTGTTAAATTGCTGGTTAACCATTTCGCTATTCAGCCATTTAACCATTTAATATTTATCATTCTTAATAAATCTTACAGTATGAATTTCGTCTGTATGGCTTAATATTGAAAGAAAGTATATTCCTGCCGGGAGGCTATTTATATCAATAATCATTGAATCTGTATCAGGGTTCAGTTCGTTCATTTGTTTTCCTGTAATATCCGATATTATTATACTTTTTATACTTCCTGTATTATGGAGAAGAATATATTTATTAGCAGGATTCGGATATAGCAGGAATGACCTGCACTGTCGTTTATACATTCTGCATTTTCAACCGTAATAAGCACCCCTTCATATTCTTCATTCATATCTCCTGTATTAATGACAGTTGCTAACGGGAGACTATTGCCTGTTGAGTTGACATTGTAAGACAATACATTACTCAGCTCGGTCAGACCATTATATTCAGCGACTTTAGCGATAATGGTAAGATTATCGCCTATTGCAGGTGTATGTGCATTATCATAAACATAAATTCCATGCCATGCTCCCTCGCTTTCCTGTATAAAATACCCTCTGTATGTGCCGCCTGCATAACTGTAATGCAAAGATGTAACTATTCCCGATGTCATGATTGTATCTCCTGTCAATGGAGAATTTCCTGTACTATCTGTTGAATATTGTATATTATATATTGTAACCGTGTTGAATGAAATGGTATTTACCGTTACTGTCCAAATTTTTGTTGTAATTCCATCTTCAGCAGTAACAGTATATAAAACAGGATTTGTAAAATTCTGTGGAACACCACTGGCAGGAACCATTGTAGCGCCATTTGAAATAGTAATTAACGGGGTCAGATTGGTAATATTTGTTCCTTCCAGGACATTGACAGCTACTGTTGCAGTCATTGAATTAATAACGGCAGGTGTAAGCTGTTCAGTTATTTCAAAAGATAATATTTCGGCTAATGTGCTGGGACCAATACTACAGTCGGATGTATGAAAACCTAAATATGAGAAAGTGTTTGCAGTATAACTGTCCCACTGACCGTTTGTAGCAGGATTTTGTTCTCCGCTTGCCGGGCTGCAAATAATTACCTTACGGACTAAAGTCATATCTTTTGCAAAGTCAGCACCTCCTGAAATACCGAGCCTGTCAATTTCTATACCATCTTTTAGCAACATTACCTGATCGTTGCCGTTAAAATTTATTACGGCATCATTAGTTGTATCCGATACTGCAAGGATTAGCGGGTCGGCCTGGCTGTTGGAAATAACAAAAACATCGTTGTCGTTAAGAACTCCTGAAAAAGTAAAAGTGTTTCCAAATACTCCATTCCCGTTAACATCTTTTTGCAGTGAATAGTGCGATAAATCAACCGGAGTGCCTGTTCCGTTATAAATTTCTATGGATTTATTAAAGCTTGTCCCTTCTATATATTCGGAAATCAGCAGATCTGTAGTTTGTCCGAAAACCGTAATGGTAGCAACAAAACAAAATAACGTTGCAGCAATAGTTTTATATATTTTTTTCATGACATAAGTTATTTATAAATCAGCACAAAGATAATAAATAACTTATTTTATGCAAATTAGAAATATGTTTAAAACAAAAAACTAATTCCGAGCCGACTGACGAAATTGGGATAAAACACAAAACCATTTCAAGTTTCAATCTAATAACCACACGAACAGAAAATTATTCTCTGATTATTTTTTTGAATTACCTCGGAATTTTATTATCTTTGTAAAAATTAAAAAAAATGAAAGCGCAATTACATGAAGAGTTAACCTTTGAAAAAGTTTGGTTTATGTTTCAGGAAACTGATAAAAAATTTCAGGAAACAAAACAAATGTTTCAGGAAACTGATAAAAAGTTAAATAAGCTGGAACAATTATTTACCGGCCAATGGGGAAAGCTCATCGAATCATTAATCGAAGGAGATTTAGTAAATTTATTAAATAAAAGAAATATTCAGGTATTGAGAACTTTTACCAATTGCAAATTCAGGTATGATAATCAAAATGGTGAAATTGATATTATTGCAGCAAATGGTGAAGAAGTAGTTGTAGTAGAAGTAAAGACAACGCTTCGTCCTGATGATATTAATGATTTTTTACAAAATCTGCAAATATTCAAAAAAGCATTTCCTGAATATAAAAATATTAAGGTGTTCGGAGCCGTAGCTTTCCTAAAAGCCGAATCAAAAGCTGATATCAGAGCGGAAAGAATGGGGTTGTTTGTGATAAAAGCCACCGGTAACAGTGCAATAATAGTCAATGACAAAAATTTTAAACCAAAAGAGTTCTAAAAAATTAACAATTAAATTATTTACTAATATGAAAACTATATCTGTTCTGGTAAAATTTGTGCTCATAATTTTTATTTCATTATTACTGTCAATTAACCTGTTTTCGCAGGAAGATACTATTGTTCCTGTAGCAAAATCATCAGTTAATAAAAAACATGAAATAAATATCGGATATTCAAGTTTTTTGAATACACAGAACAATGATTTCTACGATTACTTAATGTGGTATATAATCCTTGAAGAATATTATGATATTTCTCCATCGTTGTATTTTTATTACTTATATTCAAATCCCCTTCTTTCCACCCAGTATGGTCTAGGTTATAAATATCATTTTTCAAATAATGCTATAAGAACATATATTGAATTCGGCGCTTATAATGATAAGCAGAATAGAGAAAACACTGATGAATCTTTAAATAAAAGTACAAGTGAAGCATCATATAAAATTAATAATGCTATTTTCAGAGCAGGGTATCAGAAATCAGTTGGAAAAAAGAATGTGAAATTATTATTTGGATTCGATTTATTTTTTCAATGCTCATCTCAGAAGTACAAATATAAATTAGAATCTGTAAATATACAATCTGAAAATATTACAAAACGTGAAGAAAATATGAAATTGAATTATAATGGATACGGAGGAAGTCCAATTATTGGAATAAATATATTTGTTTCAGAAGGTATTTCATTATCAACAGAAACAAGGCTTAATTGTATATATTATATTCAAAAAGGAAAATCGGATGAATCTTACATTAACGATTCATACATTTCAAATGATGAATCGGATTTTGAGAATAAAGTATTTTTAATGAATATTTCACCATTTGGAATTATTTCTCTAAATATACATTTGTAAGCTGTTCAATATTCCCAACGTGCATTATATTTTAATTTCAATTCCTTCCTGTTTCACTATTTGTAAAAGCGGAGAAACATCATCTGTTAAGAATTTTTGTAAACCTATAGTATCATGTAGCATATTAATATTTTATAAACTTTGCAATGCTGATATTTCCATGCCCATCAATCATAGCGATATGATAAATTCACGACTGTAAATTTTCTACATTTATTACATCAACTCTATCTGCATTATCTATTTTAATAACTTGTTGTCCTAAAATATTTGTTATTAAAATATGCTGAATATCTTTAATATTTTGCAGATAAATTCTATCAGATACCGGATTAGGAAATAGTGTTATGCCGTATGATGAAATATCCGTTCCGACGATACCGGTAAAATCGCTTGCATCTCTGGGCAGTATCTTATATGCACTGTATGAATAATGACCAATACCGCTGATATTGTAAATAATACCAACCGCAGGCGTAAATTCATAAATATCATCATCAACACTCAAAACCCCTGTGTTATTACTATTGATTGTCCATACGCCAAAGCCGTCAGGTAGTGAAAGACATAAAGCTTCCTCCACTTTTATCAGTACTCCTTCATAAGATTCATCCACATCTCCGGTATTTAATGTAACTGTGGCTGGAAGAGTATTTGCACTAGAATTTACAGTTAATGAGGTTACATTTGTAAGTTCTGTCAAACCATTATATTCTGAAACAGTAGCAGTCAAAGTAACCTCGTCTCCAACAACCGGTGTATGAGCATTGTCATACACATAAACACCATGCCATGCTCCAGCTGCTTCCTGAATAAAATACCCTTTATATGCGCCTCCTGCATATTGATAGTGTAAAGAAGTAACAATACCGGTTACTGTAACTGTATCGCCCATTAATGGCGAATTACCGGATATATCTGTTGTATATTGTATATCATAAATTGTTGTTCCGGCAACTCCCACCGTAACAGTGACTGTCCAGCTTTTTATAGTTCCGTTTTCTGCGGTAACCATATAAATTACAGGATTTGTAAAATCCTGTGCAACACTGCTGGCAGGGCTAATTGTCGCGCCTGTTGAAACTGCGATTGTCGGTACAAGGTTGGTAAGATTAGTTCCTTCGGCTACTTCAATAGTAACAGTTGCATTCAATGAGCTGATTACTGCCGGTCCTGCCTGTTCGGCAAGTGTGAATGAAACAATGTCGGCTAATGAACTAAGATTGCTGATAGTATCGCTGATAACTATTTGTGCCGTTACAGGTAAATGATCCGAACCGTTGTATAAAGCATCAAGAATGTCTTGTGAATATTGAATGTTTGAAAAAGCATTTATGCTATTATTAAAAGACTGACATGTCCCGTCATTACCATACGGCTTATAAGAGCCATTGAGATAAAATACATTATTACCGCCGGTATATATTTCATTATTGAAGAAAATAAAATCAAATCTGTCGTCCATGCCGCCGTCTGAATCCCTTGTGCTTTGAGTGTGAAGGCTGCAATAGTTGATGTTATTATGCCATTCCTCTGCCTGACCCGGGTCGAACAAAGGATATGCCGAATGAAAAAAAAAAAAAAATTCCATTATTTCAGTAAGTCTTTGATTTTCCGAAGAATTATCCGCTTTTAAATGACAACCGAACAGATTAAGATAGATTGTATCCTGGGTTTGTGGCAAGTCTGCCGATTTAAAATAGACCTTATACCGGCTGATATCGCGTAAATCAGTAGATATCTGCTCTTGCGATACAAGTCCGAATTTTTCATTGTTATAAAATAACAAATTGTCAGAATCCGGACCGTTTATGAAACTCGCTTTGCTATAATGAGTAATCCCATCGGTATTAAGAACGTTGTCGAGAATGGTCTGACCACCACTGCTGCTTTGCAATTCATTTACTATTAATAAATCAGGTAACATATTCTGAAAAATTTTCTTGTAATCTAAATATCTTTGCGGGTCTGAATCAGGATAATTAAGCAGATTATAATAAGCAACCCTGACCGTATCGGCTGAAGTTATTGTAACTGCAATGCTTATGTCATTAATATTTCTTGGCTCGAGCATCCATTGATTGCTATAATAGTTAAGAATACCCGTTATGTTGTACGATGTCCCAAGTGACGGAGTAAATGCATACATTAAATCATCAATCAGAACAGGACCGCTTCCATCGTTAACCTCCCACATCCCATTACCGGCGCTGTCATTAGTACAGTCAGCATTTTCGACTTTTAACAAAACACTTTCATATTGTTCATTACCAACTGTACCGGTTTGCACAATGTATGAATTAACTGAATTACCTGAACTATTTAGTGAATAATCAATTATTGTTTTAATTTCTGTGACTTCATAATATTCATCTGCCGTACCTGTGATTGTAATATTATCTCCGACAGCAGGATTATGCGTGTTGTCATAAATGTATATACCATTCCATGCGCCACTGCCGTCTTGAATCCAATATCCCCCTGTTTTTTTCGCCGATACCGTACCTGTCGTATTTACAATTGAACCCATATAAGGAGAATCTCCGGAAATGTCGGTTGTATATTGAATATTATAGACAGTAACCGTATCAATCATTACAACGTTTACAGCGACTGTCCAGTCTTTCGTAGTAGTTCCGTTTTCAGCGGTAACAATATAATGGACAGGGTTTGTGAAATTCTGAGAAACACCGCTTGCAGGAGCAATTGTTGCACCTGAAGAAATAACAATCGTCGGTGTAAGATTAGTAATAACCGTTCCTTCAATAACATCAATATCAACCGTTGTAGTAATGGAATTGATTATTGCAGAACTCATCTGCTCGGCAAGCTCAAAAGATAATATTTCGGCAGCATCGTTAGGTCCTATGCCACAATCGGCTGAATGTGATCCAAGATAAGTGAAGGTATTAGCTGCATAGCTATTCCATTGCCCGTTTGTGGCAGGATTTTGCTCTCCACTGCTTGGACTGCAGATTGTCGGTTTTCTGACTAGTGTGACATCTATTGCAAAATTTGTTCCGCCGGTTATTCCTATACGGTCAATTTCAACGCCATCTTTTAACAATCTTACCTGGTCGTCGCCATTAAAATTAATCACATTACTATTGAAGGTATCCGAAACGGCGACAATTGCCGCATTAGCATCAGTGCGTGAAATAACATACACATCTCCGTCGGCAAGTAAACCGATGAAAGTAAATGTATAAGCAAAAGTTCCATTACCGTTTACATCTTTTTCCAGACTGTAATGCGTAAGATCAACAGGTGCACTTGTACCGTTATAGATTTCAATAGCTTTATTGAAGCTTGCCCCTTCAATATACTCCGATATAAATAAATCTGTCGCTTGTCCAAAGCTTAATTCTGTTGCAACAAAGCATAATGCAATGCCTGCAATAAATTTTAATCCGGTCTTTTTCATAATTTTTTACTTTTAAAATTTCATGGGGACAACAAAAGTATAAATTATTTAGAAATTATGCTATTGCAAAAAAAAATTTGGTTAAATAATATTTGAAGATGCTACAAAAAATTCATTACTGAATAATTGCCACAGATTCACGGATTTTTGAAAAATTAATCTGTGATAATCTGTGCAATCTGCTTTCGGCAACCGAAGCCTACGGCAGAGGCGCTCTGCCTTCGACAGACATAGTCAGCTATAGCAGACGACGTCTGTGGTAAAAATATTTTTTTATTATGACTTATCCATGTTGGGATTTGGGATTTGGAACTTGGAATTTGGAACTTGGAACTTGGAATTTGGAATTTGGAACTTGGAATGAGCGCTTTCAGCGCCATGGCGCAAGGCGCTACTTGGGACTTAACCTTTATGGCTTTTCAGAAGATTTATAATTTCATCTTTAGCTTTGACCAGCTCCTTAAGTTGATTGATTTCTTTGTTCAGAGATTCTATTTCTTTTTGTAAATTTTGGATATTGGCAGGCTGTGAAATAGTTGTACCATACTCAGGATGTTTTTCCAAGGATATTTTCATCTTTTCTTCAGGGATAAAATATAAGAAGAAATCATAGCCAAGAACTTTGGAGATACGTTTTAGCAAAGAATGTAGAGACGTTGCATGCAACGTCTCTACATCCCGCCCTATCCACCCTACTGAAAAATTATTACCTGTCATTCCGAACGAAGTGAGGAATCTATTTTTACACCACAAGTTAACAAGAAGTAACGTTATCCAAATCACAAAGTTATTTCATTTGAAATATAACAACAACAATATTACAATTGGTAAGCTTCCCGATATTGATAAAGTCAAGGAAACTTTCCAGAGAGTAAAATGCAATAATTTCTACAGAAAAAAATTTGCAAACCATTCATTAAAAACATGGAACGATTTTGAGAGACTGCCTTTCACTACAATAGACGAGCTGATAAACTCAAATATCTATGATTTATTATCAGCGCCTATGAATGAAGTTTGCAGGTATCATGAATCATTTGAATTAGCAGCTCATTCTGTTCCAACATGGTTATCAAAAATGGATATCGAGAATGAGCTTATTCTTACAAAAAGATGGACGGAAAAGATTAGGCCGGGGATGTTGGTCATGAATCATTTTCCCCAATCAAATGCATTTCAACAAATCGTACTTGAAAATAAATGCCAAAAGCAAGGCGGTATTATTGTTCCTGCCGGATATTTAAGCAGGGGAAAAACATATTCCGCTATTCTCGAATTTATAATGAAATTAAAAATTAATGCAATAGGATGTTTACCAAGTGAAATGCTTTTATTTGAAGCTGTAGCAATAAAATGCGGCTATGACTTAAAAAAAAATTTTGGAGCAATCAGCCAGATTTTGACCTCAGGCGAAGTGCTGTCACCCGCATTAAAAGCATATATCGAAAAAAAATGGCATGGAACAATATCAAATTTGTATGGTTCAACCGAAACCGGCGGAATTGCCTCATCATGTAAATATGGTAATCTACACATACATTCCGATGCTTTTATTCTTGAAATAGTTACTCCCGAAAAACCAATATCAGCGAATGATAAAGAAACCGGAATATTAGCGGTTACTTCATTATATCGTCAGGCGATGCCATTATTCCGGTATATAACAGATGATTATTGCAGAATAAAAAAACTTCAATGCCCTTGTGGAGATAATAATCCTGTTATTGAAATACTTGGCAAAAAACAAGATGTAATAAAAATTCAAAATAAGCTATTATTCCCTTATGCTCTTGAACAAGCGGTAATAGAATTTTCAGAGCAATTTGATTCTGCATTGTATCATATCTCCATGGATAAGCAGAGATTGCTCATCAGGATAGCGACACAGAACAATATTTTTGAACCTGATAAAAATTCTTTGGATATGCTGGCTGCAAGACTATCAGTGCCTTTTAAAGTGCAAATTTGCGGAATAGGAGAGTTTTTTGATATTCTATCTTACTCACCTGACCGACCCGATAATTGTTAATAAATTTTTATATTATTTCTTTGTTTTTCTTTTTTCAGTTCTCATATTTGCCAATAATTGTCAAGACAAAGATAGAACTATGAACAGATTTGGTGAAAAGGTGAGAAAACTCAGAGAAGATAATAACTTACTCTTGCGACACCTTGCCGCAAAACTCGATGTTGATGCAGCCCAGCTTAGCAAAATTGAACGGGGCGAACGCAGGGCAAAACGTGAACAGGTTATAATGCTCGCAGAAATTTTTAAGGTGGAAAAAGAAGAATTGCTATCTCTTTGGCTTGCTGCAAAGGTTTATGATGTATTGAAAAATGAAGATATTGCACCACAAGCATTGAAAGTGGCTGAAAAAGAAATTGATTATTTAAAGAAGAACAAAAGAAATGTTAAATAGCGTTATCAAAGCGAAAAAAGACCTCTGGCTCAATTCTGTTGAATGTAAAATTGCCCCTTTATTCAATTATATAAAAAATAAAGGCAAGTTAAGAGATACGCAGATTGAAGCCATTGAAACGTACCTGTTTTTAAAAATCATGGGCGGGAATAAACCACTTTGGCAGTTATTTTCAGAGGGCTTTTTTGATATGAATGGCGATCTTGCCAAATTAAATATAAACCAACATGCCCGTGAGTTTCTTGAAAAAAATCTTGCAGCACGAGCATTATTTGATTTTGCCCGTCAGAAAAATGGGAAAGATTCTTTTTTACCGGAATTAGAAAAACTAATTATCAGCAAACCTGAAAATCTTGATTATATTGGTATCATAAAAAGCATATTTTATAATGTCGAATATGCTGACCTGCTTTTCAGCTTGCCGATGGGGGCAGGTAAAACATATTTAATGGCTGCAATTATTTACCTTGACCTTTACTTTTCACTGAACGAAGCTGACAACAATATATTTGCTCATAATTTTATTATCCTTGCACCATCAGGTTTGAAATCATCAATAATCCCAAGCCTGAAAACAATTGAGAAATTTGATCCATCGTGGGTGCTGCCCGAACCTTCTGCATCTTCTATTAAAAAAATGCTTCGCTTTGAAGTTCTCGACCAGTCTAAATCAGCAAAAAAAAGTAATAAAGCGCGTAATCCGAATGCTCAAAAAATCAATCATTATTTGGCTGAGCAGGATTTAACAGGGCTTGTTATAGTTGTGAATGCTGAAAAAGTAATTCTCGACAGGCTTGAATTATCCAAAGAACTTTTGCTTATTGAAAAAACAGATGATGAGAAAGACAGGTATGCTAATGAACTTCGTAATCTTATTGGGAAAATACCGCATCTTCAAATTATGATTGACGAGGTCCATCATGCAGCAACTGATGATATAAAACTTCGACAGGTTGTAAACAAGTGGCATGCAAATGGTAATATCACAACAGTTATGGGCTTTTCCGGGACGCCCTATTTATCCTCGCCCGATAAAATTCAGATTGACGAAACAGCAGGTCTAAAATTCAATCAAATTGCCAATACTGTTTATTATTATCCCCTTATTTCAGGTATTAAGAGTTTTCTGAAAAAACCACATGTAAAAATTGCTGAAAACCAGGTACCTATAAATATTATTGAAAAAGGGATTGAGCATTTCTATACTTTGTACAAGGACAAAGTCTATCAGAACGGTTGCGTCGCTAAACTTGCCATTTATTGTGGTAATATTGAACGCCTCGAAAATGAAATTTATCCTTATGTTGTTACAAAGGTCAGAGAATTTGGCGATACGGAAACAAATATTTTGAAGTATCACAAAGGGAATAAAAACTTTAAAATTCCAAAACAAAATGAATTGGAATTTAATTCTCTTGACCTGCCTTTATCAAAGAAAAGGATTGTTTTGCTTGTACAGATTGGTAAAGAAGGCTGGGACTGTAAATCATTGACAGGTGTTGTTCTTTCTCAAAAAGGCGATTGTCCCAATAATATGGTGCTGCAAACATCCTGTCGTTGCTTGCGTCAGGTTGATGAAAATACCGAAGAAACTGCTATCGTGTGGTTGAATGAACAAAATGCAAAAATTCTGGAGAAGCAGTTAAAGGACGAGCAGAATACAAGTATTCAGGAATTAAATAATCTTAAAATCCTTGGTAAACCTAATACAATAGAAAGATTTCCGAGAATGGAATATCTCAAATTGCCATCGGTTGATTTTTTCCAAATGAAAATTAATTACCACACGCTTGTACAGGATGAAAATCCGATGACTGTTGAAAAATTAAAACAGTTGCTTTCAGAAATTGACAAATATAAAGCAAAAGCATTAATTCGTTCTCAGCGTAATTTTAGTGAAGACCAGGGCACAGTCATTGTTTCTGTATTAGGGATTCAGTTTGCAAATTTTTTACAATGGGTTCATCAAATTTCCAAAGGTAGTTTCAACACAGTTTCTGTTCATGCTTTGCTGCAATATTCAGATTATTTGAAACCGATTTTTAAAAAGCTCACTTATATTAAAAACAAGAAACAAGTTTTCAATGAACTGTTCGATTTCAATTCCATTGAATCTAAAATTCGCCTTGCCTTTTCCGTAAAGCGTGCTCTTGAAACTAAAGAAGAACTTATAAAAAAGGATGCAGAGCTTCTATTGGTAAACGAATTGGCTCCTGTCTATGAACATGAAAAACTGTATCCGGTTAAAAAAGATTGTGAGACTATTCTTGAACTTGACAAAAGCAATAAACCACTTGAAGTAAACGAAGATGAAATTAAAACTGCTTATGAGGCAATGATAAAGCCATTAAGAGAGTTGAAAATGGATCACATGGTCATTGCTTATGAACAGTATAAATCGCAGTTTGATTATTCTTTTGCAGTTAAATCAAAAAATAATACATTTCAAAATTCTGATACTCGAAACAAAAGGTTCCGGTTATGAAAACGACCCTGTGTTCATTAAAAAGAAACAATATATTTCATCAGAATTTCTGCAGCTTAATGAAGAAAAATTCGGATATAAACGTTTTGATTTTTTGTTTTTTTGTGATAAAGATAAATTACCTGTAAACCTTTCTTTGATTAATACCAAAATTGTTGAATTTTTTAAAAATTAAAATATGCCAGTAAAGTACATTTCTTATTTCCCCGATACAGTGCAGGGGCAGGCTATTCTTAACAACTTTGTTCGTACGCGTCGTTTGTTAAAATACGTTGATAATGATAATGTCTATGAACGCCTGAGCCGCGGTTTACCATTTTATGAAGTTGAAAAAATCGAAACTATAGGCGATAACACCCAAAACCTTATTATTCGAGGTGAATGTATTTCCGCTTGTGCCTGGCTAAAGGATAATAATATTAAAGTTGACCTTGTGTATATTGATCCGCCTTTTGCAAGTGGTGCCGATTATGCAAAGAAAGTTTTTATTCGCCAAAACCCAAAAGTAGCTGCTGCAATTAAAAAAGCCGAAGAAGAAATTGAAGTCGAAGAACTCCGTTCTTTCGAGGAAAAAATGTACGGTGATATTTGGAATAAAGAGGCTTATTTAAACTGGATGTATGAAAATTTGTTGTCTATAAAAAGTGTCATGTCTGATACTGCTTCTATTTTCGTCCATATTGATTGGCATATTGGTCATTATGTAAAGATTCTTTTAGATGAAGTATTTGGAGAAAGTTTTTTTAGAAATGAAATTATCTGGGCATATCGGCGATGGACAGCAAAATCAACTACTTTCCAAAATTCCCATGATTTAATTTATTGGTTTTCTAAGGATGAAAAATATATTTGGAATCAGCAATATGAACCCTATGCTGATGAAGGTGCGCATTTTACCGAAGAAGATGAAAATGGTATTTATAGATGGCAATATTTAAATGGAGAGAAATATAAGTTATACAAGGGGAAAGGTATTCGGATGAAAGACTGGTGGGATGATATTCCGTACGTGAACTCAATGGCTGATGAAAGACTTGATTATGCAACACAAAAACCCGAAGCATTATTAGAAAGAATAATTAAAACAAGCAGCAATGAAGAGATGATTGTTGCTGACTTTTTCGGTGGTAGTGGAGTTACTGCAAAAGTATCTCATGATCTTAAAAGAAGTTTTATTCATGTTGATGTTGGGGTTAATAGTATTCAAACTACGCGTGATAGATTATTTGCTGCCGGTTCATCTTTTAGTATATTGGATATTAAAGATGGTGTACATCTATTCAGGAACCCGGTTCAAACAATGGATAAACTTGCAAAGATGATTCCCGGGCTTACAGTTAATAAAGGCGGTTTATCAAAATTCTGGTTTGGCGCTATCAATAAAAGTAAAGAAGGTATTTTTCCTGTTTATATTCCGAATCTTCTTGACCATACGCAGAAAGTGTTTGATATCCCTATTGCAAATCATTTAGTAAATCAGGAATTACCGGATTTAGAAGATGTAAAAAAAGTTATTGTTTACTTTATTGACATTGATAACCGTTCTGAAATAGAAGAATTTTTAAAAGACCAAAACAACACAGAAATAGAAATTGAGCTTCGCGACCTGAAACAAGTCCTTGATGATGTTGTTGTAGAGGATGAAGTCCAGTATCAGGTCTCTGAAAATGCCGGTCAGTACGAAATAGAAATTACCCGATTTATCAGCGACAATCTTATTCAGAAAATCAATCAGTACAATCAAAAGGGAATATTGCAACCCTTGACCGAAAACGGTAATAGTGATGACGAAAATGAAAACAACAATGGCGAAGAAAATGGAGTTCCCCTTGAAAATGGTAATGGAAATAGTGAAAATAGCAATGCTGAAGCAAAAACGAAGAAGAAAAAATTTACACCTATTGAAATCAGTGATGATGGTCTTGAACTCATCGAATATGTAAGCCTTGATTGTACTAATACAGAGGGTATTTGGAAAAGCGACAGGGAAATTAAAATTGACAAACTCGGTTACGTAATAGATGATGGTAAAAAGACAAAAAAATTCTGGGATGCAAAAATAGCCTGCACTAGAAAACCTTTAAGAATGAAAATAAGAAATATTGCAGGTGATGAAATGATTACTAATGTTTAATTGTAAAAATAACCTATATAAATATGGCATTATTACAAGTCGAAAATATCAGCAAATCATTCGGAGAACGTAAGTTGTTTCAGAATCTTTCGTTTCAACTGGAACAGGGCAAAGTTTATACCCTTTTAGGCCCGAATGGTTCAGGCAAATCCACTATTCTAAACATCCTTACTGGCTTCATTAAAGCTGATTCCGGTACAATCACTTTTAATGATCAAATACTAAACTCAAAATCCCCAAAAGAAATATCACGCCTTGGCATTGTTCGCACTTTTCAGGATTTACGCCTTATAAATAATCTTTCAGTAAAAGAAAATGTTCTGCTCGTTCTGGACAAAAAAATGTTCCATATTACTTCCTATGAAGAATACACAAAAGTTTCGGAAATCTTAAAGCGTGTTTCACTTGAAACCGTTGAAAAAAATCTGGGTAGCGACCTGTCCTATGGTCAGCAAAAACTGCTTACCCTTGCCTGTTGCCTTGCCAACGAACCAAAACTACTCTTATTAGATGAACCTGTATCCGGCATTGACAAAGAAAATCAGGAGAAAATAAAACTACTGGTTCAGGAATTAAAAGCAGAAGATAAAACCATAATACAGGTTGAACATAACCGGGATTATATTAAAGAAACAAGCGATTTTGTATTATATTTGAACAATGGAATAATAGACATTTCACAAAATAATAATTAATGCAGTTGTGTCAAAATTTGTATTTTTGTGCAAACTTTAAAAAATAATAAAATGAGAATTAATCGAAAACTTACTGCTGTTTTTGAATCTGCAGAAGAAGGGGGATATATTGCCTATATTGAAGAAATGCCCGGTGTAAATACACAAGGTGAAACCATAGATGAAGCAAAAGTA
>JACQWN010000226.1:0-1608 GCA_016209245.1 Bacteroidia bacterium | reverse complement strand
AAAAAAAAAAAAAAAAGCACAGTACTGAAATGTATCTATGGCATACTGCTAAAATGGAATAAAGACGCTCAGGTATTTTTTAACGGAAAAGACATTACGAACCGGCCAACCTCCGAAATGGTAAAACAGGGCATTGTTTACATCCCGCAAAAAGATAATTATTTTGAATCTTTAACCGTTCACGAAAACCTTGTTGTAAGCGGTTCCGCTTACACAGGCGATGTGGTAAAGCAACGCATAAATGAAGTTTATCAACTCCCGCATCTGAAGGAATATAGCAACCGCACACCTTTTAATCTCAGCGGCGGCGAAAGACAATTACTGGCACTGGGCAATGCTTTAATGCACAAACCAAAACTGATTCTTTTTGATGAGCCATTTGCCGGGCTTGATGATGCGAATACTAAAATTATTGTTGATGAATTACTGAAACTAAAAGAACAAAAAATTGGGATGTTGATTGTTGAGCATAAATTAATTTTTGATAAATTTGCGGATAAAGTTTTAAAAATGGAGTTGGGGAAAATATTTAATGAAAATAAATTATTTTAAAAGCCCAAAACTTGACTAAGACTGTATTTTTCGAATTATAAAATGTATGAAATTTAAGTATGAATATAAATATAAAGAACTAAATATCCTTGATATTTGCCCTCCACACGACGCCAGACCAATTGATATGGAATTATTCAGATGGAGTTTTAACAAAATAAATCATCCTGATAATTTTCTTCCTTGCATTATTTTAAATCCTTCAAGGCGATTACCTGATGATAACGAGAAATGTAGGGCTTGCGCATTATCATTTTATATATCTTTGGATGCTGCAATAAAATGCTATAATAATCTTACTGAAAATGCTAAGAAAAAATTGGGATATACACATATTGCAACAGGTAATGTTAACAATAAAGACGGGGTTGCGACCAAACCACAAAAGCATGGTCATTTAAGTTTTCATGAAAGTAAAAATGCAAATTTTCCGGAGAAATTTGAAATTATTAAAAGTCTGAATTAATGAAAAATATTAATGGGTATAAAATAGATAAATTACCATATACTTCTTTAAATAAAGTATGTGATTTGATGTATTATGATGGTCCTATATTATCTCATTATAAAACAGCAGATAATATAAATATTTTTTATTACTGGGTTGATCGTGATGAAAATTATAATCGCTGGCTGGTTTTAAAGGTATCTGATGATGATTTGAATTATTATTTAAAAAAAGTTCGTAGTCTTAAAGAGTTAATTCTATCAAATAGAAATGATTATATTTTTGTAATAGATATTAATCAGGATATTGAACCTGAGAATATTACTATGATTGAATCACACAATTTAATTAGTGAATATATACCTGAACCAGACTCTTATTATCAACTTGAGATACCGGATATTTATAACTTATTATTACAAAAATTTGAAACAAATACTTATTTAGAAACCTTAAGAAAAAATGCAATTTTTTTTAGACTGGAACCCGAAGATGCCAAATACGGTGCAACAGTTGGTCTGGAAAGTATCAGAGAATTCATAAAAAATATTATAAATTCTTATAAAGGATATTTTGATTTCGATTTCTTTAATAAGTTTAAAAAAATA
>JACQWN010000225.1 GCA_016209245.1 Bacteroidia bacterium | reverse complement strand
TTTATAAATTTATTAAAATTGAATATGGAAAAATACAAAATTTATTGCGGTGGTAGTTTTATTACTACCAACGAGACTCTTGAAGTCAGAAATCCTTACAATAATGAGCTGGTAGCTGAAACATATCTGGCACAAACGGCCGATTTGGAACTGGCAATAGAAAAAGCTTTGCAGACCAAACGATTAATGAAAGAAATGCCACCGTACAAAAAGTATGAAATTTTGATGCAGATAGCCGCAAAAATTAAATCGGACAGGCAAAGACTTGGTCTTGTCCTGGCGCAGGAAGCTGCAAAACCTTTAAAGTACGCCATAGCCGAAATTGACAGGGCGGCACAGACTTTTATTGTCGCAGCCGAAGAAGCAAAACGCTTGCCGGCGGAGTACATCTCAATTGACTGGACTGCTGCCGGTGAAGGTAAAGAAGGGCTTGTAAAATATTTTCCATTAGGATTAATTGCAGGCATTTCTCCTTTCAATTTTCCGATGAATCTTGCGGTGCATAAGATAGCTCCCGCTATTGCCTCGGGCAACTGCATTATTCTGAAACCTGCACGTTCCACACCGTTGTCGGTGCTTGAGCTGGCTAAGTTTATTGATGAAACAGATTTGCCAAAAGGCGCTGTTTCATTACTTCCTATGGACAGGATATCAGGAAATCAACTGGTCACCGATGAAAGATTCAAATTACTGACTTTTACCGGTTCTTCAGAAGTCGGATGGAAGATGAAACAAGATGCAGGAAAGAAAAAAATTGCGCTGGAATTAGGCGGAAATGCAGGTGCAATAATTTCATCATCTGCTCAACCTGACAAGGCAATTCCTAAATGCCTGACAGGAAGCTTTGCATATCAGGGACAGGTGTGCATCCATCTCCAGCGGTTGACGAATTTTTATCACAGTTTCTGTTGTTGACAAAGAAGCTAATTTTTGGCCCTCCCCAAACTCTCGAAACCGATATTACTGCAATGATTGATGAAGAAAACGCCATCAGGGTAGAATCGTGGGTTAATGAGGCAATTTCAGAAGGAGCTAATTTATTAATTGGTGGAAAAAGAAACCGCACTTTTTATGAACCCACTATTCTTACCAATACCAAACCCGATATGAAAGTATGCTGCGACGAGATATTCGGCCCGGTAGTTGTCATCGAAAAATTCTCTGATTTCATAGAAGCGGTTTTCAGGGTGAACGATTCACATTACGGCTTGCAAGCAGGCGTTTTTACCAATAATATTGATGAGATGAATTATGCATTCATGTACAACTGGTCAGTTGATGAGGGAAAATTCAAAGCGGTTGATCCTAATGGCTATGAGATGAAGTAAATATCCGACAAGTTAAGCTTTTTTTCAGAAATTGCCAAAAAAAGTTAGGTATCATAAAAATTGATTTCCGCCAGATATATGGTTTGCTTACTTTTTATTCACAAGTAGAGATGTCATCTCTTACCTATTTTCCCTTTACATAATCCTGCAAATAAGAAAACCTGCCGGTCAACATGCCATCCTGAACAATAGTAGCTCTTTCGATAATACCTTCCGTATCATTTACAAATAATGATGGATAGACTTTATCAATTAAATTTCGTCCGAACTCTTCCGAAGCATCTCTCGGTAATTCACCGGGAAGGTTATCAATAGCCATAACAGTAATATTTTTGTCATTCCATGGGTCGCTTTCCATTCCTGTCTGCGGGTCATAACCATAGAACGGATCAATGATAGTGGAAGGCCGTAAAGTAGATGGAATGGGCATTTTAATATCACAACTGATATCGGCTATGACTTTAATTCTGAAATCTTTTTCACGATAATCATCTGAAGTCATAAAGACAGGTGATTTGGGATCCCAGTAATGACAAGCAATATATAAATCGGTAACTTTAGTGAATGGTTTAAATAGTCCTTCATATAAATGTGGATTTTTGAAAAAGTGCTGAAAGTCAAAAGCAATACCGTTTTTATGACGGGTATAAACGTCTGCATCAATCTGACAGATAACTGGTTCTTTGTATGATTTTGCAAGAAAATTATCCGGTGATACCTGTTTTAATTTAAGACGAGCAAGTGTTTCCATAGCACCGTTGCCAACACGGCCCTTACCTGTGACAAGTATTTTTACGGGTGGGAGTTTTACATTATCAACCTGCTTGAGCATTTCTTTGAAATCAAAGCAATCCTTTGCACGCTTCAGCTCATATAGGCCAAACCGTTTACCAAAGCCGATAAGACCATTGTAAGCGCCTACAATTCCCGCCCATTTGCCGAATGCAGCTATTCTGTTCTTATTTTTATCAGTCAGGTACTCATAATCAATAAGCTTGATTTTTAATCTGATAATTTCCTGCAGGAGTTTACGGTTATAAGGTTGTTTTTTCCCTACATGAGCAAAAAATAAATATGCCTTATCAGGAATTAATGTTGGAATATGAACTTCTTTAATCCCGAGCAAAATGTCGCAATTACTAAGCTCATCGGTAACTTTTATACCTGCCCGGCGATATTCATCATCGGCATAACATCTTATCGGGCTTGATTGTATATAAATAGTCATATGAGGGAATTTTTGCACAATTTCGGTCGCCTGTTCCGGAGTGATGCACACTCTGTGGTCAGGTGGAGTTTTTGTTTCTTTTAATACACCGATATTAAGTTTATTTTTCATTTATTTATAAATTTCTTTTCTGTGTCCGATAAAGCGGATTACAATTTTGTCCATTCAACATTAAACATATTTTTCAATAATCTTTTTATGGGGTATTCTTTGAGAATTATTTTTTATCCGTTCTTTTAACTTCTTAACAAATTCATCCTTTAATTGAAGTCCTGCATCCGGGTCTCCGAAAAATTCAATTATTTTTTGTTCTATTAAAAGTTCTAATTCTGTTTTTGTCAATGTTATAGTGCGCATTTTTGTAATAATTAATGTAACCGTTCACGGGGTTAATAAATA
>JACQWN010000191.1 GCA_016209245.1 Bacteroidia bacterium | reverse complement strand
CGGTTTCTGTTGCTGTGTATTGTATGGTATTAACGCCAAGCGAAACGCTGTCTTTGAACCATAAATAGGTGTAACCTATTTCTGCATTTGCTTCAAGAATTACAGTATTACCATTGCAGAAAGTGGTATCGCCCTGTGGGATTATTGTTGCAACAGGAAAAGTATTTACTGTTACAGCAAGCAATTGAGCTATACCGCTGCCGCAACTGTTACCGGCTGTAACGCTTACATTTCCGCTGATTGTTCCTGCATTAACACTGATAGCGGTTGTGCCCAGTCCGCTGATTATTGACCAGACCGAAGGCACACTCCATGTATAAGAATCAGCGCCTGCAACTGCATTAATAGAATAACTTAGGTTGGATTGGTTTTCACAAACAGAATTTAAGCCGATAATAGAACCAGGCTGGCCGGGAACGGTGCTAATTGATAAAGTTGCCGCATCGCTTGTTATGCTGCCACAAGGATTGACAATATCACAGGTATAAAAACCAAAATCTCCGGCCGCAATATTGCTGATTGTGTATGAAGCCGAATTAGCAAATGAAATAGCCGAGTTATTTTTTTTCCATTGGTACATCAGATTTAAACCGGTTGATACAACATTGAATGTTACATTATCACCCGTACATTTTGCCTGACTTTGCGGTTGTGTTGTAATAACAGGCGGTGTGTTGATTGTTAATGTTGCCGTATCGCTTAAAATGCTATCACATAGATTAGATATTGCACAGGTATAATTGCCTTCAACGCCCGATGAAATGCTACTGATGGAATATGTTGAAGCAGTGGCGCCGTTGATATTCACCCCATCTTTTTTCCACTGATAGAGCAACGGTGTGGTTCCTGTGGCTGTTACTGTAAAGCTGACACTTTGCCCGTTACATTTGATTTGGCTTGCTGGTTGCTGAATTATTAATGGCTTTGTGTAAACAATGAACATGGCAAAATTACTGGTAACTGTATCGCATACATTGCTTGCTGTACAGGTGTAGCTGCCTGCATCGCCTGTGGTAACACCGGTTATTGTGAGCGATAAACCTGTTGCGCCCATGATATCATAGCCGTCTTTTTTCCATTGATACGCAGGGGTTGGTGTACCGGTAGCAGCGATGCTGAAAGTAACATTTTCGCCTTCGCATTTGGTCTGGCTTGCCGGGTGGGTAGTAAAAACAGGTTCGTAGTTCGTTGTTGAAATAGTGATATTTTGTGCTGATGTAACGCAGTTATTAGCATCTTTTACAACTACCTGATATGTTCCGGGTGAAAGATTACTGAAAATATTTGAGGATTGATAGGTGCTGCCATTGTTTTTTGAATAAAGTAAAGTACCTGTCCCGCCTGAAGCCGATACTGTGATAGTCCCGTCATTATTACCATTGCAAAATTCGTCGGTTTTTGAAACAGAGAAGGTAATAGCAGAAGGCTGAGTTATGGTAACAGTTTGGGCTGAGGTTACACAATTGTTGGCATCTTTTACAACAATCTGATACGAACCGGCTGCAAGGCTGCTAAATATATTTGACGATTGATATGTACTGCCATTGTTTTTTGAATATTGTAAAGTGCCAGTACCATCGTTTGCTGTTACAGTTATACTACCAGTATTATTTCCATAACATGCAACATCAGCTTTTGAGGTTGAAAAAGAAATTGCAGCAGGGTTAATAATAGTAACGCTTTGTGCTGTAGTAATGCAATTATTCACATCCTTGATAACTATTTGATAAGTACCACCTGAAAGCCCATTAAATACATTTGAGGATTGATAGGAATTTCCATTGTCGTTTGAATATTGCAATGTACCTGTTCCTCCTGATGCAGTTACTGTAATTGTACCATCATTGTAGCCATTGCAGGTAATGTCTGTTTTTGTTTTAGTGAATGTAATAGCACTAGGATTTATAATAGTAACACTCTGTGCTGTAGTGACACAATTATTTGTATCTTTTACTTTAATCTGGTATGTACCGGAAGTAAGATTTGAAAACACATTTGATGATTGATAAATGCTGCCATTATTATTAGAATAAAGTAATTGTCCTGTACCACCGGATGCAGTTACCGTTATAGTGCCATTATTACTTCCATTGCAGGTAATATCAGTTTTTGTTGTTGAAAAAGTAATAGCATCTGGTTGGGTAATAGTAACAGATTGTGCTGATGAAATACAGTTATTTGCATCTTTGACAACAATCTGATAAGTGTCAGCTGCAAGGTTGTTAAATATATTAGATGACTGATAAGTAGTGCCTCCATTTTTGGAATATTGTTTTGTTCCTGTACCACCACTGGCTGTAACTGTGATGCTACCATTGCTACTATTAAAACATGATGGATTAATAGCAGAAGCCGTATATGTAACAGGCAAAGGTGCATAAATATTGACAGTATCATATATAATACAACCTTGATTATCTGTTATGGTTATTTGATATTGACCAGAAGATAAATTATTTGTTGTAAAACTAGTGTCACCAGTTGACCAAAGATAAGAATATGGTGGAATACCTCCATTTACAAAAATGGTAGCATTTGCATTTGAATCATTAGAACAAAGAACAAAACCTTCATTTATTCTGTTATAAACCCAGAAATCTTTTTTTACGGAACCATCATACCCTATTCCAATATAACCTTTATTACCAATAGAAAAACCTACAGCCATATTTCTTGCAGTACCTCCAAAATCTGCTTTTTGTAACCATGTATTTGTTGCTGGATTATATTCCCAATAATCTTTATAGTATCCCCAAGTTGAATAGCCAGTTCCAATATACCCATTATTTTCTATTGAATACCCGACCGCTCCATTCCTAGAAACTCCGCCGAAATCTGTTTTCTGTACCCAGGTATTATTATCGGGATTATATTCCCAGAAATCTTTTGAATAATAAGGAGAATTTAATTGATAGCCTGTGCCAATGTATCCTTTATTACCAATAGAGAAACCAACAGCTCCCCATCTTGCTGTTCCACCAAAATCTGCTTTTTGTATCCAAATATTATTAATCGGATCATATTCCCAAAAATCTTTTAAATTGGGATAACCTGTTCCAATATATCCCTTATTTCCGATAGAGAAACCTATCGCCCACTCCCTTGCCGTACCTCCAAAATCTGCTTTTTGAATCCAAATATTATTAATCGGGTCATATTCCCAAAAATCTTTTTTATAATCACTATTATCTTGACCTGTTCCAATATATCCTTTGTTAGAAATCGAAAAACCAACGGCACCAGACCTTGCCTTGCCTCCAAAATCTGCTTTTTGTGTCCAGGTATTTGTACCAGGATTATATTCCCAAAAATCTCTTTTATAGCCGCTCCCATCATGTCCTGTACCAATATACCCTTTATTATCTATCGAAAAACCAACTGCACCAGACCTTGCCGTACCTCCAAAATCTGCTTTTTGTAACCAAGTGTTATTTATACATGAATCCGTTGAAGACATCATGTTTGGCTGAAACGCTGTAACGGAATCAACAATTGAACAACCATTATTAGCAGTTACTGTAACAAAGTACCTCCCAGTTGATAAATTAATTGCTGTTTGTGTTGTTTGGTTTCCAGTATTCATATCCCATAAATACGAATAAGGTGCTTCAAGACCTGTTACATTAATTGAAGCATTAGCACTTGTGTCAGTGCACCCTACAATATTAGTTGTTGTAGAAATACCAACCGGGCAAAATGTAGTTTTATAAATTGAACCGTTATTATATGCATAGGCATAGTAGTTATTATTTTCAATAGAAAAAGCTATTTTTATTACTGTTGATAATTTTGAGCATTCATTATTAATAGTATTTAAAACCCAATTTTTTCCACCATTATTTGTTCGGTACATTACATTTGGATCTAAACAACTGCCAAACATAAATCCCACATTCATGTCAAAAAAGAACATTTTTCTATTATTTGTAGGTAATGGATATGAAGTCCAATTAATCCCACTATTCATAGTTTTATAAATAGTATCATTGCTCAAAATCCATCCAATGTTATCGTTATAAAACACGACATCGTATAAAAAATTATTATAATAATTTGAACCTATAATCTGTTGTGTCCAATTTATTCCACCGTCAATTGTTTTATAGGCAATACCATTATTACTAACTACCCAACCTGTATCTTGATTTAAAAATGTGGCTGCACTTCCGTTAATATTTAAAGTTGACCATGTATTACCACCGTCAGTGGTTTTAAAAGATTTACTAATTTGTGTAATATACCAACCATAATTATTAATAATTACCAAATCATGATAATAAGAATTATTATATTGACCATTTGTACTTATTTCTATCCAATTTTGCCCGCCATCAGTAGTTTTTCCAATAAATCCATTTTGGCCAACATAATACCCATTCAAAGAATCAGCAAAATGAACAGAATTAGCAATAAATGAAGATTTTTTAATGAACGTATTATTACAATCAGGCGCTGTTCCTCTGTAATAAATTCCATCCCATTTTAATCCTATCAATGAATTTTTACCATTATAAATAATCTTACTACAGTCTGATTTATAAATATCCCACATCCAATTATTATAATTTAAAATGTATGCGCTTGCATTACCTCCCGAACCACTACCATAACATGGAGAATTGGTACTATAAATAATCCGGGATGTTTTACCAAAATCAAATATAATATCAATTAATTCTGTACATTTTGAAAGTTCACTCCATTCACAATAAGGGAATTGGCAATTGTTACAGTCATTATCTATATAAACACAGGTATTGAAAATATTTTGATAAGTAATATCACTCCAACTATTACCTCCATCTGATGTTTCTAATAGAGCAGCTCTGCAATATTGATTGCCAGAAATCGGGTCAGTATAATAGTACTTCCCAACTAAAAAACCATTCGTTTGATCTAAAAAATTAATAGAATTCATAGAGTATGAACTCGATGGTAAATACATCGTGGTCCAGTTTATCCCACCATCTGTCGTTTTAAAAGCAGCCTGTCCGACAGGCCATAATATAAAACCATTATTAGCATTTAAAAAATAGACTTTTTTTATATAATAATCATCCGTTAGAAATTGCCAATTATTACCACCATCGGTTGTTTTTAACAACACCCAATACCCGCCTATATACCCAATTAAAGAATCAACAAAATAAATAGAATTGAGTTGTTGATAAGTATTACTTTGAATACATGTCCAGTTAATACCCCCATCTGTTGTTTTAATAATTGTACCTTGTTCCCCGCATGCAATTACTGTATTGGAATTTATTA
>JACQWN010000306.1:6081-14786 GCA_016209245.1 Bacteroidia bacterium | reverse complement strand
AACCCTTTCGTAATTCGTAAATTCGTATTTTTTTCGTACTTCGGTGAAATAATAACGTTTATACCTAAATAGATACAAAAATATCATTATATTTTTAAAATAAATATTAATTTAGCAGGCATTATGAAAACACTTTTTTATATCATATTTCTGTTACTGATAGCTTTATATGTAAATATCAATAACCTTTTCTCTCAAAGCCTGAAATTTGAGCATATTACAGTAGATGATGGTTTATCGCAAAGCACGGTCTTTTGCATATTGCAGGATTCAGAGGGCTTTATATGGTTTGGAACTCAAGGCGGCGTAAATAAATACGACGGGTATAGCTTTGAAGGGTATAAGCATATTCCCGGTGAAACAAATTCACTTTCCTCGAATTGGGTATTATGCTTCGATGAAGATAATTCAGGAAATATGTGGATTGGAACGACGGCAGGCCTTAACAAGCTTAATAAAAAAACCGGAAATATTACCAGATATAAAAATGACCCGACCAAACCCGAATCATCGCTTAATGATGATATTGTTTATGCAGTGCTTGTTGATAAAAAGGGATTTGTTTGGGCAAAAACATATAATGCATTGAACCGCCTTGATACATTATCAGGAAAATTTTCTTATTACGAACATTATATTGACCTGTTCAGCGATTACACCAATACTACGAATAATGCTTACCCAATACTTGAAGATGAGAAAGGTAATATTTGGGTTGGCTCTGCATATGGATTATTTATGTTTGACAGGAAATATGAACAATTTCAAAAGTTCCGTTATAATCCAAATAATCCTAATAGCTTGAGCAATAATTATGTATCGGCGCTTATTATAGATAAAAGCAACCGCTTATGGATTGGTACGAAAAATGGATTGAATAAATATGACACTGAAAATAAAACATTTATTCATTATTTTCATGATTCAGAGGATCAAAACAGTCTTAGCGATAATGATGTTTCATACATTCTTGAGGATTTCACTGAAAATTTATGGATAGCCACGAGAAACGGAGGGCTTAATCATTTTAATATAAAGGAAAGCAAATTTACTTCTTATCAACAGGATGAAAATAATCCTGAAACTATTAGCGGTAATGAAATATTATCATTGTTTGAAGATAAATCAAAGATATTATGGATTGGTACCGGTGCCAATGCTCTCAACCGGCTCGATATGAAAAAAAAGAAATTTGAGCTCTATAAGAAAGCAAGTGGCGAACATTCTATAAATCTTACAGATAATGTAATAGCTTCTATTTTCAAAAATACCGACAATTTATTATGGATAGGAACCTGGTATGGCGGATTGAATATTTATAACAGGGAAACAGGTGAAGTAAAACATTTTAGCTCCGGCTTATCAGGTAAAAATCACATTATGAATAATTCTGTTCATGCTATTTTAAAAGACCGGAAAGGCAGAATAATTATAGGGACAAAAGGAGGTATCAGTGTATATGAAAATGAAGCTGCCGGATTTGTTTCTATCCAAGAATATTTTAGCCCGGAAAAGCTTCCAAAGCTTAGTGATAACAGAGTTTACACTATGTGTAATGACAGATATAATAATATTTGGGTAGGTACATTCAGCGGATTACACAAGTTTAATTTTGAAACAGGAGAAATTAAAAGCTTTTATTCCAATTCAAAAGCAGGCGACCCTAAAGCGAACCTTACAAGCAATCAAATACAAATAATAATGGAAGACCACGAGGGTTATATATGGATTGGCACTGATAAAGGTCTAAACAGATATAATCCGTTAACCGGACAATTTACTCATTATCAGACAGGTGAAAATATTGCAAATTCCCTGAGCAATAATCATGTTTATTCTATAGTTGAAAGCTATGATAATATCCTCTGGGTAGGTACCGGCTGTGGTCTTAACAAATTTAACTGGCGAGATACTTCATTTACTTATTATACCAAAAAGGATGGCCTGCCCGATGATAAAATTTATGAAATTATAGAAGACGGAAACCGGGCGATTTGGTTCAGCACCGACCGTGGAATTGTACGTTTCGACAGGAAAACAAATGAAATCAGGGCTTACGACAGAGATGACGGTCTGCAAGGTCTTGAATTCAATAAAGGTGCATACTATAAAAGTTTCGACGGTGAGCTCTTTTTCGGTGGTATTTCAGGATTTAATTCGTTCTATCCTGATTCTATGATGGATAATACAAATATTCCTCCGGTAGTTCTAACAATTTTTGAAAAAGTAAATATTGAAACTGAAGGAATAAATAAGATTAATCTTCTTGGTAAAGAGGAACTCGTTATTTCATATAAAGATTTTATGTTTACAATCAATTTTGCAGCGCTTGAATTTACAAATCCGAAAAAAAATCAGTATAAATATATAATGGAGGGCTTGAATGACGACTGGATTTATATAGGCACACAGCATTCCAGAACTTTTTCAAATATTCCACCTGGGGAATATGTATTTAAAGTAAAAGGTTCTAATAATGACTTGAAATGGAATGAAAAAGAGGCATCACTCAGAATAATTATTACGCCTCCATGGTGGAAATCACGTTGGGCATATCTGATGTATATTATTCTTATCGGCGGAATAATATATTATTTCATTGAAATCAGAACCAGAAAGCTTAAAAAATCAAATCAGATTCTTAGAGAAAAACAATTTGCAGCGCTTGAAATAGCTAAACAAAAAGAAGAACTTTCTATAAAAAATAAAAATATTACCGACAGCATAAATTATGCAAAGCGAATCCAGGAAGCGATGATGCCATCGGTTTATATGTTCAAGAAACTATTTCCTGAATCATTTATTCTATATAAGCCCCGGGATATTGTAAGCGGAGATTTTTATTGGATATCTGAAAAAAATAACAAATTTTACATTGCCGCCGTTGATTGTACCGGTCATGGTGTCCCCGGCGCTTTTATGTCTATTATCGGTTATGACTTATTGCGGAGCATTATTGAACAAGGTATTGAAAATACATCAGAAATACTGAACCGCCTTAATGAAGGGGTATCAAAAATTTTCAGTACAAATCTTGAAGATAAAGCGGTAAAAGACGGCATGGACATTTCACCAGTTCGGCGGTCCGATTGGAAAAAAATATAAAGACAGAAGATTTCGTCATCTCTTGCTTAATGTACATAAAATTCCAATTGAACAGCAAAAAGAATTGCTTGAAGAAAATTTTAACCACTGGAAAGGCGAAAGAGACCAGGTTGATGATATTCTTATTATTGGAATAAAAGTAAATAACTAATGAGTATTATTTTTCATTATACAATTCTATTTTCCTGCTTCATTTCAATTTTATTCCTAAATAATGTCTTTTCCCAAGATACCGATACTTTAAGCATGGTAAAATATACACCTGATTATAAGTTTAAAGATGGAATTTACCTCAACTTTGAACAAGTAAAAAATAATTCGCCTGTTTCATTGACAAGAATTATTTCCGATTTAAAACTTGACGAACTTGATTATACTCAAATTGAAATTGGCGGTGTTCTTTTAAAAAAGGAAAATATTTCCTTTGTTGACGATTTAGGTGTAAGTCAAAAGGTGCGGGTTTCCAGCATTTGGGGTTACTGCAGAAACGGAAGCCTTTATATCAATTGGAATGACGAATTTAACAGAATTCCGGTATTCGGGAAAGTATCTCATTTTGTCGCTAATGTAACAGTTTATCATGAGCCGTATGGCAATCCCTTATATTATTATAACAATCTGTATGATTCACCAATGAATTATTCCGAAGAAATGAGGCAATATATTCTTGATTTTGAAACAGGAAAAGTCATGGAATTTTCAATTGAAGCCCTTGAAGTTATACTAATGAGGGATAGTACATTGTACGATGAATTTTCGATGTTGAAGCGAAAAAAGAAAAAGCAACTGTTATTTGTTTACCTTCGTAAATATAATGAACGTAATCCGTTATTTCTACCGGATTATAAAAAGTAATCCGTATGTTCAGCCACATCAAAAAATTCACGGCTAAAATTAACCAGATATAATTTTTCAACGGCACGTGTCAGAGCTGTATAAAGCCACCTGAGATATTCAATATTCAGCATTTCCTGAGTAATATACCCTTGGTCAATAAAAACTGTTTTCCATTGACCGCCCTGTGCTTTATGGCAAGTTACGGCATAAGCGAATTTAATCTGCAAAGCATTGAAGAAAGGATCAACTTTAACCTCTTCAAATCTCTGCTTTTTTGATTTAATATCAACATAATCCTCTGCAACGGCGAAAAACAGCTTTTTATTTTCTTCAAGTGTTAACGATGGTGATTCCGCAACAAGAGTATCCAAAAGCATTTTAACATGAAACTCCTGTGCCTCAAAATCCACGAGGCGAACAACTGCATCGGCAAAATGAAAACCATATCTTTCACAAAAATTTTCAACATGTACAATTTCAATAATATCACCATTAGCAATAAAATTTGATATTTCATTTTCAGGCAACCAATAATAATTATTTTTTACAACCATCAGAAAATCGCCCTGTGAAATTTGCTCTTCTTTCCAAAGGATTTGTTTCCGTATGCCCTCATTATATTTATTCGCTCTTTTGTTCGATCTCGTAATTACAATTGTCTGTTCCCTGCCGTTTTTATCATAAGCTGATGAAATTAACTCAATTAATTCCGAACCTGATATTCTATGAATATCTGTATATGAATTTGTTTTAATTTTAGGAAAATATATTTCATTTGCTGAAATCATATTTCGCACCGAAGTTGCATTAAATAATATTCCGGAATCATTTGATTGACGGATTACTTCAGTCAGAATAAATTCTTCGACATTCAATTTATATCCTGTCAGAACTTCCTTTTTAAGAGCCGGGCTGATAATCAGGCCAACCGGCGGTAATTGTGCCGTATCGCCAATCAGGATTAATTTACTTCCTTGTCCTGAAAATACATATTCAATAAGGTCATCGAGCAAACGTCCGCTGCCAAATATTGAGGTTTCTTTGCTCTGATCGGGGAGCATCGAAGCTTCATCAACGATGAAAAATGTATTTGTATTAAAATTTTTGTCAAGGACAAATTTCCCAAATGCATCGGCAGAAGATTTCTGACGGTATATTTTTTTATGAATTGTATAAGCATTTTTTCCTGCATAAGTTGAAAACACTTTTGCAGCTCTGCCTGTCGGGGCAAGTAACACTGATTTGATTTTCAATTTTTCAAATACTTTTACAAGTCCGCTCACAAGGGTTGTTTTTCCTGTTCCAGCATATCCTTTAACGAGAAAAACATTTAACAGGTTTTCCGGAGTAATAAAATCGGCTAATCTTCCGATTAATTCCTGTTGTTCCTGAACAGGTGCATAATCAAGCTCTTGGGTTATAAGATTTATTATATGATTTTTTAACATTGAAAAAAATGTTTTTTAATAACTGTTTAGGTCAATATTATTTCATACGGATTATCCCATCGAAGTACGAATTTGTTACGAACCTACGAATTACGAATCATCCTACTGGCGAATTTTTTCGTAATTCGTAAGTTCGTATTTCGTTCGTACTTCGGTGGAATAATAATGTCCATACCAAAATAGTTATGTTTTTATATAATAATTCAATCCAAAAAATTATTTTTGCAAACAAACAAATATTAGTTTAGAGTACAAATCATGGATCCACTCTAAAATTTAAAATCTGCCACAAAGGCACTAAGACACAAAGATACACAAAGAATTTAATATCATAGAATCATTACTTTGTGAAATTTTGTGACTTTGTGTCTTAGTGGCAAAATCAAATTATTACAGAAAGTATTATCAAAAATGAATATAAATTTTCAAAATAAAATTACGATTGCACTTATTTATATTGCATTAATAGTAATCAATACATTTCTCGGTTATCTTCTTTTTCAAAGTATTTACAAAAAAATTTCATTCGATAAGCAAAAAGCTGTAATTTATAGCACCGTTATTCAACGGTTAAAAGATATCAGAAAAGCGCAATTAGCTTATAAAGAAGTGAAAAGCGACTATGCAGGAACTTTTGATGAATTAATCGCTTTTATTAAATCCGATTCGCTCCGTGTTGTAAGGAAAATAGGCCATCTACCAGACACATTAAACGAAGAAATCGGAATAAAATCAGGTTTTATCATCACAAAGCTCCAACCGCAGCAAACTCCTGATGATGTTATTAAAATGGGTAAAGTATTGCGTGACACTGTAAAAATAGCATTTATTTCATAAACGATATCGAGTTGATTCTTTACGATATATTCCATATTCAAATGGTGAAGAATTTTCTATAGCTAAAAGTGAAATTGAAACTGGCTCAAAGGTTAAAGTAAAAGTATTTGAAGTAGTTGCAAAAAACTACCGGATGCTGAAGAAGCTTGATAAAAGCTATTACTTACCTGACGAAGAATTACGTATTGGTTCATTAACCGAAATTACTGACAATTCTGGAAACTGGGGAGAATAATAAATATTTACAATGAATAATATTTCTTTAATTGACGAGACTCTTGATATAAATCTTACATTAACTTACCATCTTTCAATCCAGATTGGTCTTAATGGTTTTTCATATTGTATTCTGGATAGTGTCAGAAATAAATTTATTGTACTGAAACATTTTCCTTTCAATGAAGATATCCAGACGGTTCAATTACCCGGAAAATATAAAGATATTATTGAACGGGATGAATTGCTGAAAAAAACATATAAAAGCGTTCGCCTTATTTATCTTGCTCAAAAAGCTATTTTGGTTCCATTTCCATTATTCAATAAAGAAAATATCCGGGATTTTTTTTCTTTTAATCATCCTTTGACCGGATCGGAAGCTATTTTTTACAATAAGCTTGGAAATACAGGTGCATATAATATCTTTACTATTCCTGATGAATTAGCTAAAGAAACAAATGCTTTATTTGCAAAAGTGAAATATTATCAACAGGCGACCCCTATTCTCGAGAATTTAATGATAACCTATAAAAACAAAACCGAGCAGAAAAAGGTATTCGTTCATGTTAATCCGCATTTTTTTGATATTTCCGTTATTGCACCACCTTCATTGTTACTTTACAATACTTTTCTTTACAAGAATGAAAAAGATTTTATATATTTTATAATGTACATTTTTGAACAGTTGAAATTAAGCCCTGAAAAAACTGAGCTCATTCTTTCAGGAAATATTGAAAAGAAAAATGCTTATTACAATATTTTAAAAAAATTCATCAGGGAAGTTAAATTTGAAAAATTGAACGATAATTTTACTTATAGTTACACATTTTATGACATTCCCGCTCATTGTTTCGTAAATTTAATCAATATTCATACATGCGAATAATAAGCGGAAAATACAGAGGGAAAAAAATATTTCCTGAAAAAAATTTCAGAGCAAGACCAACCACCGACCTGGCAAAAGAAAGTTTATTTAATATCCTTACAAATCATTTCATGTTTGAAAAAATTTCAGCGCTTGACCTTTTTTCAGGAACCGGAAGCATCAGCTATGAATTTGCGTCAAGAGGGTGTAACGAAATCATTGCAATAGAATCGGATTATAAGCATTATCGCTTTATCAGAAAAATGATTGAAGAATTAAAATTTGAACAATTAAAAGTTATCAAAACCGATGCTTTCAGGTATATAATAGCTTGTAACCGTAAATTCGATATAATTTTTGCAGATCCGCCTTATGATTTGAAAGGAATTGAGAAAATTTCTTCATTAATTTTTGAAAATAATATTTTACATGAAAAAGGCTGGCTGATTATCGAACATTCAAAAATGCTTGATTTTTCATGTCATAACCATTTTATATTAAAAAAAATATATAGCAGAGTCAACTTCAGTATTTTTTCATAATAATAGTTATCAGATGAATTTGACGAATGAACAAATATTAATAATAAACAGCCAGGGAAATATTAAAATAAATGCTGTTGCGGGAAGCGGCAAAACAACTTCTTTAATTCATTATGCAAAAGCAAGACCTGAAAAAGCCAAGATATTATATCTTGCATTCAATAAATCGGTAAAGCTTGAAGCTGAACGGAAATTTACAGAACAAAAGCTATACAATGTTGATATAGAAACGGCTCACTCTCTTGCTTACCGTCACATAGTCAGAAAAAATAAATACTCAATTAAAAGTGAAGGTTATAAATTACAGGAAATTATTGATTTATTAAATATTAAGCCAATTCATAAGCAACCACATTCCGAGTTTATATTTGCCAACCATATTAATAAATTCTTAACTTATTTTTGCAATCAGGCGGTAGAAAAAGTTAAAGATATCAATTATCTTGATGTTGTTTCAGATATTAAAGCACGGAATTTTGTAGGAAATTTTTATTCCGAGCTCGAAAGCTATACCCGACAATTCCTTGCCAAAATGAACAACGGAGAAATTCCCATAATTCACGATTTTTATCTGAAAAAATTTCAACTTAGCAAACCGAAATTGCATTACGATTTTTTTCTGTTCGATGAAGGACAGGATGCCTCGCCTGTGATGCTTGATGTATTTTTAAATCAGGTTTCCGTTAAAGTTATTGTCGGTGATGCAAATCAACAAATCTATACATGGCGGTATGCTGTCAATGCATTACAACAAGCCGATTTTAAACATTATGAATTAAGCACAAGTTTTCGTTTCGATAATAATATCGCTTTTATTGCACATAAATGCCTTGAATTGAAAAGATATATTGATGT
>JACQWN010000306.1:0-6048 GCA_016209245.1 Bacteroidia bacterium | reverse complement strand
TAGGCGGAAATAATAATATAAAAACAAAAGCCACACTTGCCAGAACAAATCTTGGATTGCTAAGAAAGGCGATAAAATTAGTAGGCGACCATGAAATACGTTCTTTGTACTTTGAAGGAAATATAAATTCTTATGCTTATGCAAGTGAAGGAGCAACAATATATGATGTTTTAAATCTTTATAATAGTGACAGGCATTTAATAAAAAATGCATTTATAAAACGTATGAAATCTTTTTCTGAATTGCAGGAGTATGTCGAAAATGCTGAAGACAGGGAAATGAAAATGCTTATTGATATAGTAATTGATTATAAAAGCGCTTTACCACGGCTTTTAAAAGATTTAAAACAGAAACATGTCGGAGATTCTGAAAAAAATGAAGCGGACATGATATTTTCCACAGTTCACCGTTGCAAAGGAATGGAATATGATGAAGTAACCCTCGAAGATGATTTTATTTGCAAAGAAGATATAATCGAATTTACTAAAGCAAATAATAAAGATAATGTGAACAAGGCATGGATAAATGAAGAGATAAATATATTGTATGTCGCCGTTACCAGAACAAGAAATATGTTAAATATCCCGGAAAAATATTTATCAGATTTCGATAATATTTGTATAATCAAATCAGTAGATTATATAAATAAATCTTCGTTTTTCGACAAACATATTGAAGATAAGGAAGAAAAATCGGGCGCCTATTCTTATGAAGAAAAGCGAAAGGTCCGTGCAAATGCATATAAATCATGGACAAATGATGAAGATGACGAATTAGAGCAGTTATTCTGTGAAGGGCTGACAATAAAACAGCTTACAGAACATTTTCAAAGGAATAAAGGCACAATCCAGTCAAGAATAAAAAAGCTGGAATTAAAGGAAAAATATTTTGATGATTTTGAAAAATCAAACTAATTGTGTAGTTTTGCATGTTTTTATAATGAACGAAATTGGTTCGGTAGTTCAGTTGGTTAGAATGCCGGCCTGTCACGCCGGAGGTCGCGGGTTCGAGCCCCGTCCGGACCGCAAAAGCCTGCTTTGCAGACTTTTTATTTAGAGTACAGTCTTAGAAGATACAAATTTTTACCTGTATCAGTAGTTTTATATTTTTGGTTTCTGCTTCTGGGTTTATCTGGAATAGTCATTTTTAACCAACCATTAATGATAGCAGGTTTTATGTATCTTTTAAAATTATAAAAATGATTTGTAAGTCCTAAGGATATAAGTATTTCATCTCTACTTTTTGGTTTAGAACAGAACCTTAACACCTTCAGTCATTAACTTGGTCATTAACTTGGTCATTAACTTGGTCATTAACTTGGTCATTAACTTGGTCATTAACTTGGTCATTAACTTGGTCATTAACTTGGTCTCTGACTTGGTCTCTGACTTGTGCTTCGATAAAGTGCGGATGTATAGGTAAAATCGTAAGGAAATATGTTCTATCAGTATCAGTTTCAAAAACAGGATTTGGATTTCCATTTTTCTTCATGGCATTTCTTATTTTAGGAATACCCGTACTTCTACCTTCGGTCATATGCAATTCTTTAAGAAAACCGCCTATTCTTCTATTACGATAAACCCGAGCAACGACTCTTGGTTTTTTGAGCAATTCGTTATCTACAGGAGGAACCGGACCGGGAAATGACAGGATTTCAATACAGTCTGGACGCATATTGACCTCAATTGAACTCATATGCTCATAGCTTCTGTGGTATACTGCGTTGGCAAGTGATTCTTCGATTGCCTCATAAGGATAGTTAAAAAATCTTACAGCTTCTGCATATCCTGTCACTTTATTTACAACTTCCTTTAAGACCGTATTTTTTATATATTGAAGCGCGGTTCTCAATTGAGTATGAATTGGACCGGTAAATTCTTTTTCTGTAAAATTATCGCCAACCTCATCGTAGTATTCAATAATTTCAATTTTTGCACCTTTAAAGAATTGTTCCGGCTTATCATTAAACATAAGCAATCCGACATTTACAGGTTTTAAATATTCTGCCGGACCTCTTACTATTTGCATTTGCAGGCATAAGTCTGAAAATGAGTATGGATCTGTATTATTATATAGTTCGCTCCCTGTTTCTTTCAGGAAAGATTTGATTAATTGAAGTTGTAAATCATCAATATCTGCATGATGATTTATTCGGTCGTCAAATGGTACTTTTGCAGTAAGCTCAAGTAATTGTTTTTCCTCAGAAATGCTCGCTTTTACAGTAGATGAATAACGTCGGATGTAATAGGCAAATTGAGGCTTTTTTCCAAGAGAAACAGGTGCTTTATAGGGTCGTGTATCGCCGCCTGGAGTCCAGATGATCAATATCTGTTTTTTCCGGAAAAATACAGGAACTACTATCGGAAAATAGTTTGGAATAATTTTATGACTAAGCTCTAATAATTTTTTTTGTAAAGAATCAATTTGTTCGATTTTGAGACCTTTTGGAGGTAATACCGGTCTTCCGTTTTTTTCTTCAATCCCGATAACAATATAACCCCCACCCCAGTTATTAAAATCATTAGCAAAAGCACAAATTGTATGTAGTACATCTTCCGGATTCCAGCCTTGTTTAAACTCAATCCTTTCCCATTCAACAGTAGAACCGTTTAGTAAATCAGCTATATTGATTGGTAAAGACATGATTTTATAAAATTAACAGGCAAATTTAATTAAAGTATTGGGAATCGTAACATATAAGTAATTAACTACACCCGGACAGCAAAAATATCTTTGTCTTTAAATCTTATTTGTTCTTGTTTGTATTGTTTGTCTTTATTAAAATCGAAAATCACCAAATAGCCATTTTTTAACGAATATATATCAAGATAATCGCTTAACTGTTGTAAGCCGGTTTGGTGATATTTAGCTCCTCGCCAAATTTTAAGCTCCGTTACATAACGTTTTTTGTTGAATGTAATAACAATATCCATTCTTCTCTCATCACCAACAACAGGTTCTTTAAAATCGTATCCGTTACTGTTTATTATGGGTTTCAGATAAGATAAAAATAATAATTTGCCTTCCCTTTCTATAAAAGTTTTATCTTTTTGCGAATAGCTTTCTTTGAAAAATTGTTGAAACCGTTGTAAAATATAAGACATATTCAGGTCATTACCTGAATAGTATTTATCGTGAAAAATAGCTGATTTAAAATGATTTGAATTATCAAGAATTGAAAGTATCAAGTCGTAAATACGTTGTTCAAAAATACGGTTATGAATTGAGCATTTATTATTTTGATTTTTAATAATTCCATAAGTATAAGCAAGATATACAATAATGTCATTAATAACAAAAGATTTCGTTTTATTTTGAATAACAATATCATAAATAAAATTATATAATTTTGAATTATTTTGTAAATTTTTAGCTATGCTATCAAACAGGGTTGTTGAATATCCACTGTAAACAATCATTTCAAATGCGTCTTCCACATCCTGCAAAGTCCAGTTTTGAGATTTTCTTTGGGTGATTATTTTTTCGTCAATAAATTTGCAGAGCTTACTGACAAGGTATGGATAGCCGGATGTATAATAGTATAGTTTTTCAGATATTGTTTTTTTGTCCATTTTAATGCCTGTGGTTTGAGTGTAATCATCAAGCATTGTAACAATTGCATCGGGCTTAAAGCTTAGGTCAATATCAAAGTCAACAGCAATGTTCCATGGGCTGTTTAGTTTAGCTTCTTTCCCGTCACGAATCTTTACTTTTAAAGTTTTAATATCATGAACTCCTGCAAGTATTACAGAGTGGAATGTATAATCAGAACCTTGGTTACGCAATAAATATTTATCCCTTAACATCCCGAGAAAGCTCAAAAAGAGCTGATTATTAGACGATTTATCAACTTCGTCAATTATTAATACAATTTTTTTTTCTTTTTTCTTAACATATTGAGTAATAAAATAAGAAAGATCATCAAGATTTGAGACTTTAGTGCTTGCTTGCTCAAAATCTTCCGAGATTTCAGGATTTATCAATTTATTTTTAATAGAGATATGTTTCAAAATACCTTTGCTAAAATTTTTAGGGGTATTAAAAATCTCATCGCCTGTTCCTTCAAAACTTGTTCGTATTACAAAATAATCATGTTTTTTTTTCAGATATTCCGAAAGCAAAAAGATGGTTGTAGTTTTACCAAATTGTCTTGCACGGTTAATGGTAAAATATTTTCCGCGTTTAATCAAATTATGTAATATTTCATTAATTTGCTTGCTTGTGTCAACCATATAATGCATATTTGGAACACACACACCGGTATCGTTAAATTCTTTTTTCATAACAATTGTAATTTTAGCCTGAATAATTTATGTATTGGACTAATCATCAGCCAGTCATTCATACACATAATCATCTATTTTTTTTGTTTTCGTATTAAAATTTATACCAAGCAATATTTTTTTCCGTTTGTCATCGGCATATTTCATACAATATTCTTTGTCTTTAATTTGCTTAATGGCTTTTTTTGAACTTTGTTGTGCCTTTAATTCTATTATATAAATAAAATTATCGGTAAATACTACCGAATCAATACGTCCGTCAATGGTCAATATTTCCGATTCAATGGTAAAACCGAGCAATCTGACAATAATGTAAAATATCGAATGAAAATATTTTTCTTTTTCTTCGGCTATAGTATAGGGAATACCTTTGAAAAGAGCATTGATTAGATCAATAAATTTTTCAATACGCTGCTCCCTGACGGCCTGTATCATATCAATCAACAGCGAGCTCGCCTGTCCCGCCCTGCCGCCGTTCAGTTCATTTAACAAATGAACCGAAAAGGATTTCGCTACCTCTTTGTTCGGATAGTCGAGTAAATAAGTGTCGTCCGAAAGATCCGCTTCTTTTATGGTCAGATACCCGGTTTGAAATAAAAGCGGGAGCAGGGTAATGTTTTTTATTTCATATTTATCGAGGTCGGAGCCATAGACTTTTTTCTTTTCAAGATCAAATGCTGTATAATTTTTAGTTTTAATCAATTTAGTAAGAAATGTCGGTGTTCCTGTTCTGAACCAATAATCGCCGAATTGTATATTTTCAAATAAGCCTAAAATAGAAAAAGGATTATACACAAAATTCTTACCATCCCAGGAATATCCATTATAATGTTCTTTTATTTCTCTTTTTATATCTGGATAAATATCTTTATAATGTTCAGCCAGTAGTTTTATATATTCCGGAAAATATTTTTCTAATTCTTCCTGAGTATATCCAAGCATATTATTGTATTTTCTGTTTAAAGTAATATCATTCAGATTATTCAGGTCGGAAAAAAGAGAAACCTGACTGAACTTAGATACGCCGGTAATAAAAACAAATTTTAAAAAACGATCTGCAGGTTTTAAAACCGAATAAAAATTTTTAAGTATTTTTCTGTTTTCTTCTGCTTTTCTTATATTATCAATATAATCAATGATTGGCTTGTCGTATTCATCTATTAATATTACTACTTTATTCTTTCCTGATAGTTTTTGTATAAGTTCTCTAAAATTTTTTTTGAGTGTATTATTAGTAAGTTTAATATTATTTTGCTTTGAAATTATCAATATTTCATCAATTATTGCTTCATATAATGGTTGTTTTTCATAATCAATTTCGCTAAAATCAATTTTAATAACAGGATATTTTTCCCAGTCAATTTTATCGTATATCCAAAGTTCTCTAAATAGTTTTTTATTACCATTGAATATTTCTTTCAAAGTATTAACAAGCAAAGACTTGCCGAAGCGACGGGGTCTGGATAAAAAATAATACGAGCCTGTTGATATTAGCTTGTAGATATGCTCTGTTTTATCAACATAAATATTATTTTCGTTTATTAGCTTTTAAAATTCCTTCTTTCCTACCGGTAAATTTTTCATTGAAATAATTCTATATTTTTTTCAAAGATACAAATTTTGTTACTATTTAGGTCAGTATAATTTCATACGGATTATCTCATCGAAGTACGAATTTTTTACGAATATACGAATTACGAATTTACAGATTGATAAATATTTGCAATCTGATTGAACATCACACTATGTTTATCGTTCGTAATTC
>JACQWN010000305.1 GCA_016209245.1 Bacteroidia bacterium | reverse complement strand
TGCGTTATACTGCAAACGGGATAAATTTCCGCATTTCAAAATACATGACGCTCAATTGTCTTACAGACGAATTGAGGTCGCTGACTTTCGTTCGTCCGCAGGACAACGAAACGTCATATTTCTATATTTGCGAAAATTTAACCCGTTTTAAATATAAAATGGTTGTGAATATTGAAAATGTTCACGAATTTTTATTTCTGCATTGCTGTTAATGCTTTGTCTATATATCTTATTATGAGAACTTTAGAGCATTAATGGACAATTTCTATAATCGTCTATATAATTTGTCCATTTATTTATTATCTTTACGGCATGATAAGAAGAGAAATTACCGGAAAGATGCTGCAACTGTCTGAGTTGTATCCCGTATTAACATTAACAGGACCAAGACAATCAGGGAAAACAACCCTCGTAAAACATACATTTCCGGCTTATGATTTCGGAACAAGTCAAACGGCTTATCCCAATTGAGGTTAAAGCAGGAAAAACTTTTTCTTATGATTTTTTTAAAAATATCAGGTATTGGAATGAATTATCCGGTAATCTCGCAGAAAATTCTTATGTCGTATTCGGTGGAGATAATGATATTGATACAAGTGATGGAAAAGCAATAAGCTGGAAAAATCTTACTGTCTTATTAAATAAATTATAGATATGCAAAATCCATCAGGAACAAGCCTCTCCGAACTCGGTGAATTCGGGCTAATCAAGCGCCTTACACAAAATATTGTACTGAAAAATTCTGGGACAATTAAAGGAGTTGGTGATGATGCTGCCGTATTAAAATTCGGAGAAAAATACTGTATTGTCACAACTGATATGCTTATTGAGGGCGTACATTTTGACCTTTCTTACGTTCCATTGAAGCACCTTGGATATAAATCGGTTGTGGTCAATCTTTCCGATGTTTATGCTATGAATGCCCAACCAAAGCAGATTACCGTATCTATTGCCGTAAGCAACAGATTTACTCTTGAAGCGCTCGATGAGCTATATAAAGGAATTAAGCTCGCCTGCGAAAAATATGGAATTGACCTTGTGGGCGGCGATACGACCTCTTCGGTTACCGGTATGCTCATAAGCATTACAGCACTCGGTGAAGCCGAACCCGACGAAATTGTTTACAGGAATACAGCTAAAGTAAATGACCTGATATGTGTTTCAGGTGATTTAGGCGCTGCTTATACAGGTCTTCAATTGCTGGAGCGTGAAAAATTAGTTTTCAAAACTAATCCAAAGATGCAGCCCGAGCTGACAGGAAATGAATATATACTTGAAAGGCAATTAAAGCCCGAAGCGCGGAAAGATATTATTCAATCTCTAAAAAATATAAAAGTTAAACCCACTTCAATGATTGATATATCCGACGGTCTTTCATCGGAGCTTCTTCATATTTGTACCGGTTCCGGCGTCGGGTGTAGAATATACGAAGATAAAATTCCTATTGCTCCGGAAACAATCAAAATGGCTGAAGAAATGAATATTGACCCGACAACATGCGCGTTGAACGGCGGAGAAGATTATGAATTATTATTTACAGTTTCATTAAAAGATCATGACATGATTAAAGAAAATCCAGGTATTTCTCCAATCGGATATATTACTGAAGCGAACACCGGTTATAATCTTATTGCGAGAAGCGGCCAAACAGCCCCATTAACGGCACAAGGGTGGAATGCTTTGTTGAAAAACAAATGAATGTAACAAGACGGATGTGTCTATTTAAAATTAATTATTATATTCAATATCTCCGGTCTATTGGCCGTCCTTACCTGAGGCCCCCATAAGCCATAACCCGAAGAAACAAAAAAATGCGTATTTCGTTTCTTTTTATAACCATAACCCATTTCGTATATTAAGTTTATGAGCAGATTTACGGGCCAAAGCTGCCCGTGATGTGTGTGCCCTGAAATTTGCAGGTCAATACCGGCTTCAACATTTTTATCAAGACCAAAGGGCTGATGGTCAAGTAAAATAACTGGAAGAGATTTATTTAAGCCGTCAGTCAGACCGGATAATATTTTACGTTGTATCCCTTTATAAAATTTTGATTCTCTGTCTTCCGTTCCAACCAGATAAAATGCTTCGCTAATTTTTAATACCGTGTCACGAAGCAGGTTTATATTTAATGATTCAATATATTTTGATGTTTTCTCAACTCCTCCGATATATTCATGGTTGCCAAGAACTGCAAAAACACCTAATGGCGCAGTTAGCTCTTTTAATTTCTCACCTCTGTTAAAATAGATTACAGGACCCGGATCTTCATCTAACAAATCACCTGCAAACAAGACAATATCGGGCTTAATTCTTTTTATTTCATTTACCAGCTTTTTAAGCTTGCTCTGAGCAGTAATATTGCAAAGGTGAATATCGCTGATTGCAACAATATTCAGCCGTTTCAACATACCTGCATTTTTATTGATTGTAATTTCTTTCCGGTTGACATAAGGAATCAGGTTATTGATATACCCTGCCATGAGAATAAAACATACCAGGCTTACTGATATTAATAATGTAATTAGCTTTACCTTGGAATAATTAAGAATAATAATAGAAGGATAAATATCAAATAAATAATTCAGAAATCTGGAAAAATCGAGCAGGACGACAATCAATAAAAAATAAATCAATGCCCCAATCCACAGAGAGCCAATCCATTCGAAGGCGGTAGTCACATCAGAATAAAATAACCGGCTTAGCGCCCTGAAAATTATGTATGATAACGAGAGAAACAGAAATAAGACCGAATAAGATATTTTGAGCCATCTGATATCGGGTAATGCCTGGTATCCGCGAATGTATATATAGTAATTAATTGAGATGTATATTGTTAATACAATTATGAGAAAAATTAAAAAACCGGTTGTTTTCATAATATTCAGATGTACATATTCCGGTGTATAGATGCCTTAACCTTATATTGTTATTTTTCTTCGAGGGCTTTATCTTTTTCTTCGAGGGCTTTATCTTTTTCTTCGAGGGCTTTATCTTTTTCATCCAGCGTTTTATCTTTTTCTTTACTTAATTTGATTTCATTATCTAATTTTTGTTCAAAGTAGCTTATTTTATTGTCCCTTTCTATCAATGCTTTCAAATATTCATCTTCGGCGTACATTTGTTCTTCCAACAATGGATTCTCAATAGCGGCCGACCGTAGTCGCGCTATGACACGGTCTAAAAAGCCGGGGAAAAATTTCCTGATTAGCCGTAACCGGTGAGCGTTGTCTTTTACCCTCGACTTTTGATCAAATAATTTCAATAAAGCGTATAATTTAGTTTTATATTCATCGTTTTTGTATTCTTCCTCTTGAATGTTATGCAGATTGGGCAACTGAACCACCAAGATATCGTAGCTTAAATTATCAATAAATTCGTTATGCTTTTGAAAACTCCGGTTTTTGAAAACCCCAGTTTTTATACGGTCTGCTCTTATCAATAAATCGTTTATTTCGTTCTCTATCCTGAAATTCAGGATAAAAACAGGTATCAATTTTATCGGACTCTTAACTATCTCGATTGCATGGGTTTCAGGGTCAGTAATTTCTTTTTCGTGTTTTTTCTGAAAATTTTTACTGATATATCGCTTAAACCGGAATATGTCGTCAGGCTCGCTTGCCTTTTGCAATTCAATCATTATTAGATCTTCGCTTCCGTCGGGGAGTTCTATGGTTGCGGTAAAATCAAGATGAAACAGCTTAATGTCGTCCTTTGTTTTCGGGTCGGGAATGGCAACGTAAGATTCCGGCATTTCCTTTTTCCCGGTATGCGTCAGAGGTTCGAGGTGCAGTTTCTTGATTTTCAGGTGCAGTTTCTTGATTTTCTCGTTTATTAAAGTTGATAGGACGATGATTGCCGATTCAGGGTCGTCCATTAAATACTTGAAAACCACGTCATAAATCGGATTCGGGATAATCAGGTATTCTGATTCTCTAATATTTTCAATTATATTTTCCATATTCGGTTTTTGATGATTTTTATTATGCAAACTTACATAAAAATAAATTTACACAAAAATAAATCAGCTTATCACACATTTTAAAAAAAGGAAAAATATTTTATAACTAAAAATAAAAAAAACTAAACAAGGAACAGAAACTAAAAAAATTTTAAATTTGTAGTTTAACTTTTAAAAAAGAACCAACAGAATGAATATTAAGGAATTTATTGAAAAACTTGGCTTTACAGGTAATCTTTTCATTTATGAAAAAGAATACAAGCTCCATAATTACACCATTACTATTGACATAGAAAAGGGGAAAATTTCTTATCGTAGCGATAACAAAACAACTGTTGAAAGACAAGAAGATGGGCAAATTCAATTAGGAGACCATACAACATCTTATTTTGATTTGAGCAAAGAACCAAATTACCAAGAATGTTTTGTAGTCCTTGAATGTGTGGACAGATTACTTGAAAAAGGTTACACCCCCAATGACCTGCATTTAGAACGCAGATGGAAAGTCGGACACGGTGCAAGCGGTGGAAGAGCCGATGTGAATGTTTATGGAAAAGATGAGAAAACCTTACTAATGATTGAATGTAAAACCTGGTGTGATGAGTTTGAAAAAGAGAAAGCCAAAATGGAGGAACACGGCGGTCAGTTGTTCACTTACCTGAACCAGGATAAAAACGCAAAATTTCTTGTTCTTTATACTTCTAAGTTTGAGAATGAGCAATTCATTTACCAAAACCTTATTGTTCAGATAAAAGACCGTGATGAAGACCTGAAAAAGAAACCGGAGCAGCTAGAGCAGGAAAATATAAAGCTTTATAAATATGCCAACAATAAAGGTGAATTGTTTAATGTATGGAAAGAATCATTTAATAAATATTTCCACTTCAATGGAATATTTGAGGAGGACGCTAACGCTTATTCCCCTGAATTAAAAGCGTTGAAAAAGAAGAACCTTAAAAATCTTGAAGATTCTCAAGGATTGTTTAACAAATTCGCTGAAATACTCCGGCACAATAATATTTCCGACAATGCAAATGCTTTCAACAGGGTGCTTTCTCTTTTTCTTTGTAAAATAGTTGATGAAGAAATTACTTTAGATGAAATATCTGATACAGAACTACTCAAGTTAAGTGAGAAAGAAAAAGAAGAATATAAGAAAAAAACAATTTTGAGATTCCAAGTTAAAGAAGATGAAGAGTATGAAAATATAATTGACCGCCTGCAGGAACTGTATCAAATAGGAATGAAAAAATTAAATGAAGATGTAGTATATTTTTCTGAAGATGAACTAAAAAAAATAATTCAATTATATCCGAGACAAACACCTTTAGAAAGGGTTGTTGATATTTTCTATCAGCTTAAATATTACACTAACAACGAATTTGCATTTAAAGAAGTTCATAATAAAAAATTGTTTGTTCAAAATGCCCGGGTGCTGGTTGAAGTAATAAAGTTGTTCCAGAATTACAGGTTTTGGTTTACAAGCAAACAGCAAATTTTGGGCGACTTTTTTGAATTAATGCTTAATCACGGCGTTAAACAATCGGAAGGGCAATTCTTTACTCCCATACCTATTGTAAGATACATTATTTTATCGCTTGGTTTTGAAAATATCATTAATGAAAAAATAAGAAAAGGCGATATTGAATTTTTACCCAAAATACTTGATTATGCTTGTGGTGCAGGTCACTTTTTAACTGAAAGTATTGAAGAACTTCAACAAATCATAAAGACTATTGACACCTCTGACTTATCCGTAAAATTAAAAGAAAAAGTTGAAAATTATTTAAAAGGAACCCATTGGGCTGAAAAATATATTTTCGGAATAGAAAAAGATTATCGCCTTGCCCGGACATCCCAAATCGCCTGTTATATCAACGGCGACGGAGAAGCAAATATTATCTTTGGCGACGGCCTGGAAGAACACGAAGCATTAAAACTTAATAAAAAGAAATTTGATGTCGTTATTGCCAATCCTCCTTATTCTGTTGAAGCGTTTAAAAACTATTTGAATGTAGGAAGA
>JACQWN010000688.1 GCA_016209245.1 Bacteroidia bacterium | reverse complement strand
GAAAAGCTGTACAATAAATACAAAGATAAAGTACGTTTCGATTTTACTCATTTTGCATCTTATGTAACATTATCCGCTATTGTTACGGAATGTGCCGGAAGACAAGACAAGTTATGGGAAATCCATGATTCTTTAATGCATCGGAAATTTCTTCCAGATACAGCGGAAATATTTGATTTGGCAAAAAAAATCAAACTAAATATGGTACGATTCAAAAAAGATTTTACAGATTTTGATTTGCAGAGTAAAATAGAATATAATTTCAGATTATTAAAAGCTTACGGGTTGTACGCTACACCAACAATATTAATCAATGGAAAGCCAATTTTTAATTCTTCATCAGAACAAGAAATAGAAAAGAAGATTAAAGAAGAATTGAAAAAATGAAAAAAAGCCCAGGTTATACGGTGATGCGGCAGGCGAGCAGGCAAAAACCTTTAGGGAAAGGCATACCTCCTCGTAATAGAAAATAAAAATAATGTCATAAAGTGTAAACAGGAAGATGAAAAATGTCCAAAATTCCATTATTTTTGAGGGATTTTTATAATTCGGTTTACTTACTATAAATTTTTAGTAACTATTTAGAATATGATTTTTAATGGAGATTATCCCATCGAAGTACGAATTTGTTACGAACATTTCGACAAGTTCAATGCAACGCCTACGAATTACGAATTTGCCAACCACGAACCCTTTCGTAATTCGTAAATTCGTATTTTTTTCGTACTTCGGTGGAATAATAACGTCTAAACCTAAATAGTGTCTGTCCATAATGTCCAAATTTGCCACGAATTTCACGAATTAAAACTAATTTTTTCGTGTAAATTCGTGCAATTCGTGGCTATTCTTTTTTTGTGGATTGACTTTACAGACAGACACTAATTAACGAATTACAAATGAATTTTTGTGCTTAATATTATTTATTTGTCAATAATTGCTAAAGTGTAACGATTTATTTTATATTTGCACCTCTTTAAAAAAAATATGGGAAATTATGAAAACATTAGAAATCGTTGGAAACAAAAGAGAAACTACCGGGAAAAAAGATACTGTTAAATTAAGGCGGAAAGAGTTGGTTCCATGTGTCCTATACGGTAGCGGTGAAAATATTAATTTTTATGCACATGAAAATGCATTTAAACGCCTTGTGTTCACTCCTGATGTTCATCTTGTGAATCTCGATATTGAAGGGATTAAGCATTCGTCTGTTATGAAGGATATTCAATTTCACCCGGTAACTGATAAAATTATACATGTTGATTTTTTAAGAGTTTCTGAAGATAAAAAAATTACTCTTGAAATCCCGGTATTAATACAGGGTAATTCTCCGGGTGTTAAAGAAGGTGGTAAGCTTAAGCTTGAGCATCGGCGATTGAAAGTCAAAGCTTTTTTGAAAGATATTCCTGAAAAAATAATTATAAATATTGATAATCTGCAACTTGGGAAAATAATTAAGGTGGCTGATTTAAGCTATGAAAATATTGAAATAATGAATCCCAAAGATGCAGTAATTGTTTCAGTTAAATTAACAAGAATAGCTAAAGCTCCTGAAGTAATTGAAGCCGAGAAAGCAGCCGCTGAAGCCGAAGCAGCAAAAGAAGCCGCATCGAAAGAAGCTGAAGAAGCTAAGGATACTAAAGAATCAAAAAGAGCAAAAGGAGCAAAAGGAGTCAAGGGAACTAAAGAAGATAAAGTGGCTAAAGGAACTAAAGAAGATAAAGGAGATAGTAGTAAGTAGTATTTATAATTGCTATATACCTTGAAATATCTCATTACCGGGCTGGGTAATATAGGAAGCGAATACAATGATACCCGGCATAATATCGGCTTCAGGATATTGGACGCTTTTGCAAAAGCGTCCAATATTGTTTTTGAAGATAAACGGCTTGCTTACCGGGCAGAATATCACTTCAAAGGCAGGATGCTAATTCTTGTTAAGCCCTCTACCTATATGAACAGGAGCGGTAAATCTGTTAATTATTGGCTGCAGCGTGAAAAAATACCGGTCGAAAATCTTCTTGTTATTGCTGATGATATCTCACTGCCATTCGGAACATTACGCCTGCGCTCCAAAGGCGGTCATGCAGGACATAATGGGCTGATAAATATTATTGATACATTCGGGCATCAGAATTTTGCAAGACTACGGTTCGGTATCGGTAATGATTTTTCTAAAGGACAACAAATTGATTATGTACTCGGATGGTGGTCAGAACATGAAGAAAAACTTCTCCCCGAACGCATTGAAAAGGTTATCGGGCTTATTAAAAGCTTTGCTACAGCTGGTATTGAAATGACAATGAATTTATTTAATAATAAATAGGTAGTAAGTAGTAGCAGTTCGACTACCAACTACCGCTACCAACTTCCCACGCATTTTGCGGGGCTGAAATTTACACCGTGTAAAGTATAATGGCATATATTTTGAATACAATAAAATATAGATTATTAGAAATATGCGAATCAAGCTGCTCCCAATATTAATTATTTCCGGAATTTATGTTCATGCTCAAGTTTGTAATCTCGAAAACAATACTTTTCAGCCGGGCGAGGAAATATGCTATGTTGTAGCTTATAATTGGGGTTTTATCTGGAACGATGTCGGAGAGGTGAATTTCAGTATTTCGAATGATACAATTGGCAATAAGCCGGTTTATCATATTGATGCCAAAGGAATCACTTATCCCGGATGGGATTGGTTCTTTAAAGTCAGAGACAGATATGAATCATGGATTGATCCGGTAACTGTAAAGCCGTATAAATTCAAGCGTCATACAGATGAGGGTGGTTTCATCATTGATGAATATAATATTTTTAACCGCAAGAAAAATGTTGCTTATACTACATACAGGATTAAGCAAAACCCATTTGAGTCAGATACTTTATCAATTTCTTCATGTATTTATGATCTTGTTTCTGTATTTTATGCAGTAAGAGCAATGGATTTTTCACAGCTTAATCCCAACGACACTATTTCGATTATGTTATTGCTTGATAATAAGCTGGAAACTGTTTATTTCAGGTATAAAGGGAAAGAAAAATTTCAATTAAGAAAAGGCGGAACTTACGATTGTGTTCGTTTTAGCGGTTATCTTGTAAATGGTTCTGTTTTTGAAGGCGGAGAAGACCTTGAAATCTGGGTAACCGATGATGAAAACCGCATTCCTGTATGGATTACAGCTCCGATAATTGTAGGTTCCATCAAAGCAAGGTTAGTTGATGTAAAAGGGCTTAAAAATAAGATGATGACAGCAGATGCTGAGTGATAATTATCTAAATATTTAATTCAGCTAATTTTACTAATAACCGTTCAATAATTTTATCAATCTCAGTTTCTTCATAACTATAATTATTAATTATAACAGCAAATGCCAGCTTTCTTTTCGATTTTGTTGTCACATAACCCGCACATCCTCTGACCCTGGTCATTGAACCGGTTTTTCCTCTTAAATTATTTTCTGCGGCAGTTCCTTTGAAAAATTTTTTCAATGTACCATTTATTCCTGCAACAGACAATGAATTGACAAATTCGTCGGAACAAGAGCTTTTGACTTGCATATATTTTAACAAATCAGTAATTTGCTTGACAGTAATGCTATTATATCGCGAAAGCCCGCTGCCGTCATTAATAAATAGTCCTTTAGTATCAATACCAATTGATTGTAAAAATGCTTCAACAGCTTTAGCTCCCTCAAATACGCCCCCCTGAGGAAATTTCTGTTTGCCTAATTGATATAAAAAATGCTCGGCATAAAGGTTTATACTGTATTTATTGGTTAAATCAACTAAATATTTTAATGATGGTGAATACAGGGTACTGATTGTTTTTCGTTTATTCCCCATTATTTTACCTTGACTTCGTAATATTCTTATTGTTGTTGGAGATTGGCTGACTGAAATTCCCTTTTTTTTCAAATATTAATCAAGTTCAAAAGCCGCAAAAAAAGCAGGATCTGGAATAGATCCTTTTATTTCAAACCGTTTCTGACCTTTAGGTATTGAACCTCTGATTCTGCATACATTTGTATAAACAGCGCCGTAAATAAATGCTTCATCATCTTTAACATCTGCCGATTTTACATAATTCTCGAAGCAAAGGCCCGGTATTTCCGGCTCAATTCCTGCTATTTCAGTAGTGTCGCCAGCTTTAGGACCCGAATTAAGAAATATGCTGTACATATTTTCATATACCGACAAACCAGAGGGACTAGCCCCATAATAGTTGCCTATATCACCCCAGGCCCATGTAGGAGGCGTGACTTCTTCATCAAAAATACCGGCATCGCCTATGACAGATCCATTTATTTTCTTTATTCCTAATCTTTTTATGCTATCACACCATCTATCCCAAAACGATGGTTCGAAATAATGCTTTTTGAATCTGTCCGAACCTAATGCAGGATCGCCTCCTCCTCTGATGAATATATTTCCGTTTAATGTGCCGTTTTCATCAATTTCGCCATCATATTCCAATGTTGTACAGAATCTGAAATTTTTTCCGAGAATTTCCAATGCTGCGGCAGTAGTAATAATTTTCTGCACAGACGCGGGTACCATGCTTAAATCCGGATTGAATTCTACCAATATTTCACCTGTATTAACGTCAATAGCATAAAAACCTGTGGAGCTATTCTTAAGGTTGTCATCTTTCAATAATTCTTTCAATGATAAGGTAACCTCATTGAATTCTTTAATAATATCCACAGGATTTTGGCATAAGCTTATGGCAGGAATAACCAAAAGAGATATTACTGATGATAAGAATATAGTTATTTTATTCATCTTGGCAAGTGGGTTAATTTAATTAATAATGGTTCTATATGATTTTGTGTGGGTACTTATAGTTCGACAGGCTCACTGTGGCACCTGTCGAAATGTTGAAAAAATAATTTCTTACCCACTCGTTTTCATATAAAACCCATTTTTTTAACCCAAATTCGAATTATTTTGTAATCACTATTTTCCCTTTGTCAATAGTTTCACCGGCAGTATTCAGCTTCCAGAAATAAATACCATAGGGGATTTGTTTGGTGCTTACTTTAACGGAACTGAAATTTCCATATACTTCATTGCTGTAAACCACTTTTCCCAAAATATCGGTAAGTACAAACTTATATCCGCTATTTTCCAATCCCTGTAAATTATATTCAACCACAAAGTACTCACCTGCCGGATTGGGATAAATATTCAAATAAGGCATTAATTCATCATTAGCTTCAAAGCCTTTATTTTCTTGAGCGTTATTATTTGATACCGAGGTAATATATGCCGATTTATTCTGTAATACTGCATCGCATTGTTCAATGGCGGTTTGTATTTCTTCCGCCCCGACAAACCCTTTCAGAATGTTATCTTCGGTCTGGTTAATGCAAAGCCATTGATTTAATAGAGGCAAATCAAAGGTATCGGCTATAACCAAAGCTTCGTTTAATTCATTAATGGCTAAGTCTCTATGATTGATAATACGATATGTTTGGGCTTTATTGACCTTTAAATGTACATGTTTTTTATTATTTTCTTCCGTTATATATTTATTAATAAACAGATTCTCAATTTCTATTATTTTTTGAACGTTTTCATCGCTAAGTTCTATATTGAGCTTGTTTTTTTGCCAGCCGCCATACGAAGATTTATCATAAGTATAAGAAAAATCTAATAACCATTCTTCCCCAATATTTGCATCAGTAACAGGATATGTCAGTATTTCATGAAATTTTGATAGTTCTTCAAAAGTAGCTGACTGAGCCGGTTCTTCTGCTATTAAATCAATTGTTTGTTTAACTGCATTATTCAGATATTCATTGTTAAAACTTTGAGTATTGATTTTGCGGACAGCTATTTCGGGTATATAAGGACTATTAAAAGGATGGACCGGTTGATTTGGAATAGGTTGTTTGCAAGCCAAACTAGCAGGTGAATCGTCATATAAATATATGGTTGTCATAATTTTACATGTATAACAACTAGTAAGAAGATAATTAATGCCATATTGCGGTAAAGTATTAGCATTACCCCATTTGTT
>JACQWN010000687.1 GCA_016209245.1 Bacteroidia bacterium | reverse complement strand
GGATTTGAAATATCATGTTCGTCATCGTCCGATAGCAGAAAAACGGGATGACCTGCCGAGAGGGCGGAATCCCAATGTGAAAAAGAATATTTCAGATGGTTCATAGCTTCGATGCAATCGTAATTGCACAGATATTTCATGTCGTTTGTTGAATAGCTGTAAGGCACAAATGCAGGATGTGCAAGGGCGACCAGATCATTATCACGCAAGAGGTTAATGATAAATTGTTTATTATGCTTGGTTTGAAATAAAGGATAATCGAACCAACAAACCTTATTTGCCCCGATACATACCTGGTGAACCTTGAAAAGATTATATCCGTGTTCATATACTGGAATATATGGAGGAGCATTTTTCCCATAATCGTTAATTTTCATGTAATCGGAAATTGTGATGATATCGTATTCAAGATATTTATATAGCTCATAGATTTTTTGGCTGGGATTTTCCCTTCCGCTGGTAATACCCGCCCATGCATCTGACTGCACCTGGAAATTAGCTTTCCACCATAAGGTTGAATCCATGTTTTGATATGGATTCCAGAGATTGTCGCCGGAAAAGGGAGAGGGGGCGGGGAAGTCGTAAACGGGGCAGAAGATAAACGGTATAATCAGCAAGGAAAAAAATACCCATCCTGTGATAATAATAAAAATTTTTAAGATTCGTACAAGCGCTTTCAAAAGAGAATAAAAGTAAGTTTTCTATTGTGGTAACTTTTCAATCGTAAGGTCATCGAAATAGGCCGGTAAATCATTATTACTATTCCAGCAATATATTTTAATATCCTGATTGTTCAAAATTTCCGGTATTACCAAATCTATTTGAAGCTCGAGCCATTCACTATCTTTGATTAGCGATTCGGTTTGAAGCATATAAAATATTTTTGAATCCTGTGCAGAAACAACCAAACCTGTATTTTCATTTTTATTATTATATTTCCATACACTAAACCGATAATGTTCACCGGTTATTACCTCGCTTAAAACAGCCGTCATACCATATGGCGCTTCTTTTGTAAGCTTTGAAGAATACGCTCCTGATTTTGCTTTTTCCTGTGATTGCGTGATTCCATCACTAAAAGTTTGTCCGTTAATATTTATAAAGTAATTTCCGGAACTATCAACTATTTCGGCATTACAGTCAAATGTTTTTATACTATTTGCTAAAACGGAATCATAGGAAATTTCGTAGATAGTTTCTTTAGTGGTTTCATTGAAATAGACAATATTAAATTTTGTATCAAATTGTCTGTTAACACCATGAATTTTTGAATTTAACGAATTTTCCAAAACAGGATCGCCGGAAAATAAAATAAGATTATTATATTTTCTCAACAAATAGATAAATGAAGCTGAATTATCCCAGGTATTGAATAAGTTATTCCATCCATGATAAATATATATATCAGGATAAAGAGTTTTTAATGTTGAGCTATATTTATTTCTCATTTTTTCGTCACAATAATTAATCCCCAAAAACAAACTATATTCTTTGTACGGCGCTCCATAATAATTTGAAAGAATTAAAGTGGGTTTAAGTAAATAATTTTTTTGAATTTTATTTTGAGTTAATATAAATGATTCGTTTCTGTTCACATGATAGGAATGATATATAAATACTTTTCTAACTTCAAAATAATAAGTACAAAAAAGAAAGATTATCAAACATGGAATTATTATGATTTTCTTTTTTAAAATTGGAAAAGGCCTGGAATAAATTGCTAAAACAAAATATAAACCTAATATCATAAGCAAAAGTGCGGGTGTTAAATAGAAATACTTGAATTGTTTAGCAACAACTATTATTATCAAAATTACAGCTATTGTAACCCCCATAAGTCCTTTGAAGTACAAATCATTTTTTATTTTAACTTTAAAAAAAGGTAAATAGTAAATCAGACAAGAAGTAATTAAAACAAAGAATATTACAGGAAAAAAAACATCAGTTGAGAAAATTGTTTTAATATTTGAAATAAAAGAGCTTGTATCAACAATATTAGATGCACCGCTACCATATTGCCCGCTATGAATAAACAAAACCTTAATCCAGTGCGTAAAATAATTCCATCGGTTAAAAACAGGAAGGGCAAAAATTGCAAATGATAATATAGTTAATAATAAGAATACTATCTTTTTCTTTATTCCTGGCAGCAGAAGAAGAGGAATTACTAAAAGCGGAGCGAAAAGAACCTTTGTCGCAATTCCAATACCTGTAATTAAAGCGAACATTAATAAATAGTTATCTACAATCCTTTTCTTAATATTCAGGTCTTTTATGTACAAAAATGTTATTAATATTAAGCATAAAATGATAGTAATAAAAAGATGTTCGACAATTATTCTATTAAGAAGTGAAATAACAGAAAATGATACAAATGGTGTAAGCTGAAAAAAGACACCTAATTCTAAACTCCCTGATACTTTGGATATCAAATACCCCGTAATAAAAATTGCAATAGCATGAAGTAAAAAAATAGCGGTCTGTATATAAAATAAAAATAATTCCGGATTCTTAAATACATCCTGGTCAAGAGTCCCATGGTCATGAATCAAATGAACAATTCTTATTACAATTCCGGACAATAGTTGAAGAGGAGAACCGGGATGATCAATATGCCATGGAAATTTTAAATGTGCAATATTTAAGCCACTGAATAAATAACAGTATTCCGGGTCAACGCTCGTTAAATAATAAGCCGCATGTTCTTTATAAAAAAAGCCGATATACAATAAAAATAATGGTAAAATAGCTAAAATTAATAAATTTACTTTTCTCATAATCTTAAGCAGAAATTTTAAAAAAATGCCACAGATTGCACAGATTAACGCAGATTAAAGAAAAATAAATTTACAAAATCTGTGTAATCTGTGGCAATAATGTTTTTTTAGTTTGTGGCTTGACCACGTTGTGATTAAATAAATTTTATCTTTTTTGCTGCAAAAAAACTCATCTTTAATAAAATCAAACCATGTTTAAAGCGACTGATTTGTGTAGCTCCATATTGCCGTTCCTTATATCTTACAATAATTTCAACTATTTTAAGATTAAGCTTAGCTGCGCCGAATAATAAATCAAAATCGCCAAAAGGATCGAAATCGCCAAAATATGCTCTATTGTTCTTTATTATTTCATAATCTTTTTTAAATAAGACTTTTGTTCCGCATAAAGTATCTTTAAGCCGTTGACCCAAAATAAAAGATAAAAATGCACTAAAAAACAAATTACCCAGCAGATTAAAAAAACGCATCGCTTGTTTTTCCATCGGGTAAACTAGTCGGCAACCGTTAATAAATTCGCCCTTATTTTCCGCTAATGCTTTATAAAACTTAGGTAATTCATCAGGCGGCGTTGTTAAATCAGCATCAAGAATCATTAGCATATCACCTGTAGCTATGTCAAATCCTTCACGAACAGCATTCCCTTTACCTTTTCCACTTTGTTTAACGGCGACAATATTCAAATCTTTGTACTTTTCTTTAACTCTTAAAATTTCATCCCAAGTATTATCCTGCGAATTTCCTTCTATAAAAATATATTCAATGGTTTTGCCGAATTTTGGAGTTCTTAAAATCGCATTTTCAATATTCCCTCTCTCATTTCTGGCAGGAATAAGAATGGAAACAGAGTATTCATCAATGGAAGCTTCTATGGGTCTTGCTATCACAAATTGAATCAGACATAATTTATTTATAAAAGGTAAATTCGATAGAATTCTATTAAAAATATAGCCAATAATCGGGATATTAATCGGGAATAATACTTTATAATCTTTTTTAATTATTTCAAAACCCTCGAGGTGCAATAAATTATTAATATCACTTATTGAAAGCCAGTTTTGAAGAGGTTGTTTAGATTTTTGACCCAAAAATTCTGCAAATTTTAATATCAGTTCCCACAAGTTGTTATAAGTAGAAATCACTATTTTAGTGTTTCTATGACAAATCTTTCTTAAATCTGCAAAAGCTTTCTGAACATCCCATAGGGAAGTAAGAAGATCAGAAACAATTATGTAATCGAATTTCTTGTTAATTGTAATATTTTCTGCATCATTAACTAAAAATGTATGTTGTGGATATTTTTGCTTAGCAATATTAATCATTTTTTCAGAAAAATCGATACCCATGGCATAAGAAGGTTTAATATGATTGAGCAATTCGCCGGTTCCGCATCCTATTTCAATTACATTACTATGTTTAGGAATAAAAAAACTAAAATATTTTTCTAACATCCGGTGATAGAATCTATTTCTTTTTTTCCATTTAAACCGTTTGTATGACAGTTCATCAAAATACTGTATTAAATTTTCTTTACTTAACATATTAAAGTATTGTTTACAAACAGGCAAAAATAAGAAAATTCTGCATTTTAAAAATTTCTAAAAAGCGGGTAAGAGATGACATCCCTTGTTTAAGCAGTATAATTTGCTTATGTAGTAAAATCATATCATCTTTACTCGTAACTTCATGTAATCTGTTTCTTTTATTTTTAAAATATTGAGTTGGCTTGAAGTATTTTTCTTATTTTTACCGCCCATTTTATAAATTGTTTATATTACAATACAACCATAAACTATTAATAAACGACAAAATATAAAATTTTTATAACTATTTATTATGAAAAATATCTATTATAATAGGAAATCAAAAATAAAATTAAATTCATACTTAAATTATGAATATCAGCATGTTCAATTTATTTTTTCAGATCTTAGGTTTATTTGCTGGGGGATATTTTTT
>JACQWN010000304.1 GCA_016209245.1 Bacteroidia bacterium | reverse complement strand
TTTATTTTTATAAATCAAACCTATATTCCCAAGTTGTGATGCCTGCCCTTGTAAATACCCGATTTGCTTATCTATCTCTAATGCCTGTTTAAGATATTTCAACGCTTGCTCCAAATCCCCTTGAGCGTGATAAATCAGACCGATATTTCCAATGGCTGATGCCTGCCCATGTAAATACCCGATTTGCTTATAGAGTTCTAATGCCTGTTTATGATATTTCAAAGCTTGGTCTAAATCCCCTTTATTTTTATAAATCACACCTATATTTCCAAGTTGTGCTGCCTGTCCCTGTAAATACCCGATTTGCTTATCTATCTTTAATGCCTGCTTAAGATATTTCAAAGCTTGGTCCAAATCCCCTTTATCGGAATAAATCAGACCTATATTCCCAAGGGCTGTTGCCTGCCCTTGTAAATACCCGATTTGCTTATCAATCTCTAATGCCTGTTTATAAAATTTCAAAGTTTGGTCCAAATCCCCTTTATTTTTATAAATCACACCTATATTCCCAAGTTGTGATGCCTGTCCCTGTAAATACCCGATTTGCCTATCAATCTCTAATGCCTGTTTATAAAATTTCAAAGCTTGGTCCAAATCCCCTTTATTTTTATAAATCAAACCTATATTCCCAAGTTGTGATGCCTGCCCTTGTAAATACCCGATTTGCTTATCTATCTCTAATGCCTGTTTAAGATATTTGTTTGTCAATCTCTAATGCCTGTTTATGATATTTCAAAGCCTCATCCAATTCACCTTTATCAGAATAAATTAGACCAATATTCCCAAGGTCAGATGCCTGCCCCTGTAAATATCCTATTTGCTTATTAATCTCTAATGCCTGCTTATGAAATTTCAAAGCTTGGTCCAAATCTCCTTTATCGCGATAAATCAGACCAATATTCCCAAATGATAAAGACAAAGATTCATTATTTTTTAATTCTTTGGCAATAGTAATCGCCTCGCTGTATAATTTGCAAGCTTTATCAAGATTAGAAATTTTATAAGCTGTAAAAGCGGTATCACAAATTTTACGCAGTAAAACTTCTCTGTCAATATTTTTCTTTTTTCTGTATGATTCAAGGTCTGTGAGAGCTTTTTCAAAATCAGCAATCTGAACAGGTTTTTCAGGATATTTTTTGAAATCAGAGGTTAAGGCAAGCTGCTTATCAGAAAAAAAAACTTTTGCATTTGCTATAGAAAATAAATCAAAAGCTTGCTTTTGTATATTATTTATAAAGCTGTGCTTGCCAATATAAGCATGTTTCAGGTTATGCTGCATTATATAATCCCTGTTATAAATCAAACGTGGAATTATATTGTCGTGTAAAATTTTTTCAGGGGTGTTAATAAAGGATAAAATAATAAATTTTTCTTTATCATCTGGGAGAAAAGCTGTTTGAATACTTACATCATCTTTTGCATTTATTATTTTAAGGCGTAAATCTGTGTTAGACCTGATAAAATCAATCAAAGCATTATGCAGGGCTGTACTGTCAACAGCGAGCAATGCAAGGAATGGGTTACCGGCAATGTGTTTCAGTTGTTTCCTGAGCTTACCGGCTTCAATCAGCTCTGTTTTCGGTAAAAGTTCATTCAGAGTCATAATCTTTTACCCGAGTATCTTTTAATTGTTTCTTTAATTAATGGATTTACATCATACCATACCGAATCATTCCGATATAATATAGTTTGTAAGCAAAGCAATGTCAGAACGAATAAATCGGAATCAGGAACATCAGGAATATGATCTTTCATTATTACACTTAAAAGAGAAATTAATTCTTTACCCAATATTGCATGCTCCATAGCGAGTCTTTCGGTTTGGCATGCTTCTTCTACATCATTTGAGGAAATCTTATTACTTTCCAGAATCAAAACATTTAAAGCGGCTTTATACAAAATCTGTAAAAATTGCCTTATATTGCCACCAGAAAACTGAATTGCAATTTTAATAGCATCATCGCTGATTAATTCAGCATTACTTTCAATACGCTTTTTTACAGAATCAATGAGACGAGCTTTGTTTATCTCGATGGGCTTATTATCTTCATGGTCGCAAAGAGGATTTTTATAAATTTTTAAATTAAAAAAATATTTGTTGACTTCAGCAAATTGAGGGTTAGAAGCCAGATGAACAGGAACAGAAAGGATTTTTTTACAATCTATATCATTCAGATAGATTCTGTTATCAATAAAAATCGTGTTAATTCTTTGAATATCTTTAATTTTTTCCAGGTCATCAAATATCGCCAGCACTTTCTTTTTACTGCCATGCTCTTCATAGTATTTGTAAATTAAATCATTGACTATCTCCAACAGCTCGTTTTTACTGAATTGAAAAAATTCACGAGTTATTGTACGGTATTGTTTGTCTCTTTGGTAATTCGCTCTGAATTCAGCACCAATATTAATAATTTTTAAAAGAAATTGTTTTCCAAAGGAAATTTTAGCTTCTGCTTCTATTCCTTTTCTATTAGAGCTTTCAACTGAGGTTTCGGTTTCAATCTTGTTTATATGCTTATCATATATTTTTTTTATTTTTTCTTCAAATATCTTTTTATCTTTTAATTTACCTACCAGTTCAAGTGAAAACATTAATAATATATCAATAATATCAATATCGTTAAGATCGAATAAATCCCTGCCTTTTATATAAACTACTATATATTTTTTATCAAGCTCTTTATCAATTATAAAGTTCAGAGCCGAAGATTTTCCTGAACCGGACTGGCCAAAAAAAATGTTTCCTTATTGTAATCGCCAACTAAAATCTGGGTTTTAATCCTTTTTAAAATACTATCATAAATAGGAACATAAATATTATCATCCCTTCCCTTTTGTGGTATAAAGAATGGATTCAGATTCCTGTATAATTCTTTAATATTTCTTGCAGGTTTCATTATGATAGTTTTTAATAAATGTATTTTAATTTTAGCTCCAAACATACATAAAAATTATTAATTAATTACATTTTTTTATTTTTGCATATTATTTGCTGAAAATAACAATATTGGTTCAATTTTTGTTATATTTTTTCACAAAAATTTTTGTTACTATTTAGGTCAATGTTATTTCATACAGATTATCCCAACGAAGTACGAATTTTTTACGAACTTACGAATTACGAATATTTCGTACTTCGTATATTAGTATTTTATTCGTACTTCGGTGGGGTAATAATACCTATACATAAATAATTACAAATTTTTAAGAATATGAAGGTATTTTTATATTTTTTTTCAGTAATTGCAGTAATTATTACTCAATCATGTTTTGCCCAGCAGAAATCAGTTGTGCCAAACGGTATTATATTATCGCTGAAATCGGGCAATTCGGCTGAACTGGCAAAATTTTTCAATACCAGTGTTGAAGTTACAATACTCGATAAAGAAGAAATATACAGTAAAAATCAGGCGGAACTGGTAATCAAGGATTTCTTCGCCAAGCATCAGGCGACAAATTTTACAGTGGTTCATGAAGGCGGAAAAGAAGGAGCGCAATATGCGATAGGAAATCTTACCACAAATAACGGAACTTTCAGAGTCTATATCCTGCTCAAGCCCAATCAGAATAATTTATTGATACATACTCTCAGAATTGAAAACGAAGATGAATGAAGCATTACTTGATTCACTTATCACTTTAATGATGAAAGAGGATTTGGGTGACGGCGACCATACTTCTTTAGCTTGTATTCCACGTGATAAAACCGGAAAGGCGAGTCTGATTGTCAAGCAAAATGGTATTCTTGCAGGTGTTGAAGTAGCCCGGCGAATTTTTAAGAAGTATAATCAAGACATAAATCTTATAGCCGATTTTAATGATGGCGCCGAAATTAAACAAGGAGACATAGTTTTTACTGTTGAGGGCCCGCAAATTTCAATCCTTCAAGCGGAAAGGCCAGTATTGAATGTAATGCAGCATATGAGCGGTATTGCTACTCAAACAAGAAAATATGCCGATAAGTTAAAAGGATATAAAGCCAAGCTGTTAGATACACGCAAAACCACTCCTGGTATGCGTATTCTTGATAAAGCCGCTGTAAAAATCGGAGGTGGGGAAAATCACAGGTTCGGATTATTTGATATGATAATGCTCAAGGACAATCATATTGATTATGCGGGAGGCATTGCCCAAGCTATTAAAAAAGTGAGAAGCTATCTGGAAAAGAATAAGAAAAATCTGAAGATTGAAATTGAAGCCAGGAATCTTGAGGAGCTTAAAATAATTCTTGCTACCGGAGGCGTTCACCGTATCATGCTCGATAACTTTTCAATTCCTGATACAAAAGAGGCGGTCAGATTAATAGCAGGAAAATATGAAGTCGAATCATCAGGCGGTATTAACCTTCAAAACATTCAGGACTATGCTGCCTGCGGAGTGGACTATATTTCGGTGGGCGCTTTGACTCATCATATTCAATCCTTGGATTTAAGTCTAAAAGCTATATAATTAGAGTGTGTAACAATTCGGTGGCTCAAGTGTGGGGTTAGTCCTATAATTCCCATGATTTGTTACACACTCATATAATTATAATGAAATGGAATAAAATAAATATAGTAACTGACGACGGAAAATCAAGTGAAGCAGAAGCGCCTGTTATTATTTCGGCAAGCCGAAGAACCGATATCCCTGCTTTTTATGCTGACAGGTTTGTTGAAAGAGTAAAAAAAGGATATATCAAATTGTTCAACCCATTTAACCGCGCTCCTTTATATGTGTCGTTTGTCAATGTTCGGCTTATTGTTTTCTGGTCGAAAAATCCAAAGCCATTAATGAAATATCTTAACTTGTTTGATGAAAATAATATATATTATTACTTCCAATATACTCTTAACGATTACGACAAAGAAAAGCTTGAGCCAAATGTTCCCAATACAGGTGCACGAATTGAAACATTTATTGAATTATCCGAACGAATAGGAAAGGATAAGGTTATCTGGCGTTTCGACCCGTTGCTCCTTACTGACTGCCTTAATGTTGAAACATTGTTGTACAAGATTGAAAACATCGGTGAGCAATTGAAAAACCATGCTTCTAAAATGGTTTTTAGCTTTGCCGATATTCAGCGGTATAAAAAAGTTCAAAACAATTTAAAAAGATGTTCCATAAGATACATGGAATTTAATGAACGGTTGATGTATGAATTTGTTGAAGGTTTGTCACAGTTGAACCAGAAATGGAAGCTCGAAATTGGCTCCTGTGCCGAAGAAAATTCTTTTGAAAAATATAGTATCGTTCATAATAAATGTATTGATGATGATTTAATTATTAAATTATTCAGTCACGATAAGCCATTAATGGAATTTTTAGGAGTAAAATTTATTAAAAATGATTTGTTTAACGGTGAAAAGCAGATTATTAAAACCAGAGATAATGAAGATAAGGGGCAACGAGAATTTTGCAAATGTATTATCAGTAAGGATATAGGCGAGTATAATACCTGTCCGCATCGGTGTGTTTATTGTTATGCCAATGCGGAATAAGGACTGGGCAAAGACGGGAGCGCCGGTTGCAAAGAATTCAAATGGCGCTTTGGCAATGGGCTTCATCTATGGGATTTTGAAAGGAAGCAGGTAAAGATGTGTCATTATGGGATGTTACAAGGGGCGGCAGGAGGCAGACGGCAGGAAGCAGGAGGTAGGAAGCAGTAGGCAGTAGGCAGTAGGCAGTCGGTAGTCGGCAGTAGGCAGTCGGCAGTCGGTAGTCGGCAGTCGGCAGTCGGTAGTCGGCAGTTGGCAGTTGGCAGTTGGCAGTTGGCAGTTGGCAGTAGGTAGTGGCTAGTCGGTGTATACAGTATGCAAAGTGTATTATAGCAGATTTTCAAGATCGTTTAAATCTTTCAATCTACCGCTGGCTTTTTTATTTATTTTTAAATGTTCAAGATTTATTATGTTTATTTCTAGACCTTCAATCGTTTCGATTACACGATTTTTATAACATTCTTCAAAGGTCACCCCTGAGATTGTGGTTAGAATCTCTAATCTTAAAGGTGGAACCCCCATTCTGATAACCTGATGTTCTTTTAAAAACAAATCATCTGTCAATCCAGGTACATTAAAACCGAATTCTATCAAGGTGTTATAAATTTTGCGTGCATTTTCGGGATTTATGAAAATCCAAATATCCATATCATTTGTTGCTCTGATAAAACCATAAAAAGCAACAGCATATCCGCCAATTAATAAATATTTAACATTATGCTTGTTGAGCAACGCTAAAAACTCTCTGAAATCTGGTGGAAGAGGTTTCATATTCGTAAAATCTTTGTCTTAATAATTCTAATGCGATAAACCTTTCAATAGGCGGTTTTGTCAACCAATAGGAAGTTTCATCTTTTTGATTAATTGAATCCATCGTCAGAATTTGAAATGCTTTTTTATCCATTTTTGTCAAATATTCTAAATTCTCCATATTAATTTCGATTGAAAATATAAACTAAACAAAAATATAGTATTTTTTCAATATTACAAAGAATACTGAAATTTTTCGGCAATTGAGCAATATTTATTTATTCAATTCGAATTTTTTATTTATTTTTGTTTTTGTATAAACTCCAGTAAAGACAAAATACTAAAGTAAATGATAAAGGAGGAAATATTGCAAATGTTATGGTTTTGAGAGAAGTTAGTTTAAATTATAAGAAATATTATAACGATTAATATCAAAAATAAAT
>JACQWN010000686.1 GCA_016209245.1 Bacteroidia bacterium | reverse complement strand
CCAAGACCTGTATCGGCTTCGCGATAACTTTTACCGTCTATAACCTGTAAAAATGCCTGTATATAGGTTTCGAAACTATAAATCAAAGCACTTTCTTTTATTGACAGGTATTTTCCGGCTTCGTCCTTTTCTCTGAAAACATTAAAGCCGCGGCGTTTTACATATTCTTTGTATCCGCTTATTAATTCGCTTAGATTGAGCTTATTGTCTTTATCAAATAGCCGGGCTGTTGCAATGCTTCGTAAAATGCCTGTCTTTTCGCCGTTTGAATATGGATAAAAAGCATCGTACAAACGTTTTTTATAAAATGGAACCCAAAAAGTAACAAAACCGTTCTCATCCTTTTTTATTAATCCGTTTGTATGAAGCAGCTTAATGCTTTCACGGTCTATTTTGAAAGGTATTTTCTCTTCAGTAAAAAGTAACCGTTCAACAAAATGACGTTCTTCTTTCGCTTTATTTAATATGTTTGCGAAGTTTTTATCAATGGCTTCATTTAAATACCAATTCTCAACTTTCAGATAATCATTGTAGGTTAAAGTTTTTTTATCGGGATAGTCATCCACTAATTTTTTAGCGAATCCGTTAACCAAACCGGGTTGATTGGCAGTTATCTGACAAATTTTATGTTTTACTTTCGCATCAAACAGTTGACCTGTTTCTTTCTCGTGCTGTCCCATCAGCTCAAAAACTTCTTCATCGGTAAAATATGGAACAATCAGATTATCGGCAATATTAAATGGTGAGGCATTATCCTGAACAATGCCTACTATGTTGGAAACACCTACTAATATGACGCTTTTTAAGCAATGGTTTACTCTCGATTGGTAAACATTCCGGATTGAATGTAAAAAATCGCCAAAATATTTTTCATTTATACCTTCGACTTCATCAATTATTAGTAAAAACTTATTATTTTGAATATTTTCTATTTTATAGAAGATATTCTGTAAAGTCAAATCTTCAAATGTAATATTCCAGAATTTCTTTAGTTCGCCTCTTAATCTGGTCAAGAAAGATTCTATATCAGCAGCTTTATAGTTTTCAAAATTAATATGAGCAACTTTACATTCGCTTTTTTCCAATTGTTCCTTAAGTTGGAGGAAATAAGTACTTTTTCCCGTTTGACGCGGCGCCCATATTGTAAAGTAACGGTTTCTTTTTACTAAATCAATCCCCTTTTTAATCAATTCCTTTCTTTCTATAGTATAATGTTCTACAGTAATATTTGGACCTGATGTATTAAATTCTCTCATAATATAATTTTTTGGCAAATATAATGAATTTTTGACAATATTTCAAAATGCGGGATGTAGAGACGCCAAATTGAACGTCTCTACATCCCGCATTTCTTAGAGTTCCGGATACTTCACCGGAGTCAAGATACTCTCGACATTTGTATTTTCGTGCCTCGATGAAATTTTTTTATCAATTGTATATGCTTTCATCCAGTTATCATTATAAGGTTTTAGAAAGGTTTTTATTTCGTCTTGCTCTAAGTTGTTGCTTAACCATAAATGCTCTGCTTCGGGGCTAAGTATGACAGGCATTCTTTGCTTAATATTGTGTATTTTCCGCAGCAGTGGATTCGCTTCGGTATTTATTATTGAAAAAGTATTAATTATCTCACCGGTAATATTATCTGTCCATGTATCCCAGATGCCTGCAAACATAAAAACATCTTCATCATTCAGGCATATATAAAATGGATATTTTTTATTATTAAAAGTATACCATTCAAAAAAACCGGTAGCAGGAATCAAGCACCGTCTGGTTTTAATAGATTTTCGGAATGACGGCTTTTCAAATACCGTTTCCGATTTGGCATTCAAGGTCATTTGTCTGATTTTTTCAGCATCCTGCCGCAACTTAATCCATGACGGAATTAACCCCCAGTTAAAAAATTGAAAGGCATTTTGATTAGGATTGGTAATTACAGGCATTATTGGATTTTTGAAACCATTTGCATGATAAACCGTTTCAAAATTCATTTCCATCTGAGAAAATAAATCCGTTACATTCAGATTAATTTTTCGTTCTTTCTTCTTTAGTGAATAATGAAAACACATATTATGATTTTGCATTAACTGTTATTATATCGCTCCATTTTGTAGTATATGACGGTGATAGCTTTTCCTGCCTGAGCTTCCATTTCTTCTCCGTTCCCTGAACTGCCAGCTTTAATGTGTCATTTCCATATTTATCGTTGATCTTGTCTAAAACAGTCATAATTTTATTTCGATTCAAACGGTCGGCTTCATCAAACAGATTTCCCTGAATATGGTTTTCCGATACAATTCCGCTAACTATTACTCCTGCTTTTTTATACCTGTAGCCGGTTTTAAATATTAAATCCAATGCAACGCCTGCATATTTTGATATTTCCATGGTGTCGTTTGTCGGAACAGGAAGGGTTATCACCTTACTGGCATAATATTGTTTTTCGGTTTCCTTAAACCTGTTGGTTTGTATAAATACCATTAAAACCGATGCTGCCGATTTTTGTTTT
>JACQWN010000685.1 GCA_016209245.1 Bacteroidia bacterium | reverse complement strand
CTGCCGGTATTGATAAAATCAACGCCTGTGCCTGCACATTCGGGTTCGGTTGAAGTAAAGCTCACTGTCGGCGACTGGTATATATTAATTGTATAAGTAATACTGTCTGAACAGGTTCCGTCGGTTACCACGAGTTTTACGAGTTTTGTGCCTGAGCTTGAATAAACCACACCGGAAGGGTTTTCTAAGGCAGAAGTGGCGGGTGTTGCTCCTGAACCGAAATTCCATGAATACGTCCAACTGCCGCCTGTGCTGCCGGTATTGGTGAAATCAACATTCAGCCCCGTACATTCCGGAGCAGTGGATGCAAAATTTGCCGTTGGTTTCTGATTGATGGTAATGGACTGGATAACAGAGGCAGAGCATCCGCCTTTGTTAACTGTTAAGGTAACTGTTTTTGTTCCGCTACTACTATATAAAACTCCAACAGGATTTTCGGTCGTTGAAGTGGCAGGGATAGCATTCTGTCCTAAATCCCAGAAATAAGAAAACCCTATGCCTGTGCTTCCTGTATTAGTAAAATTTACCGTGTTTCCCTGACATTGAGGAGCGGTGGAAACAAAACTAACAGTGGGCGTGAGATTAATATTGATGGTCATTGAAACGCTGTCCGTACATAACGTAGTTAAATTTGTTGTAACCAGCGATACAACTTTTGTTCCCGGTGTGGAATAAATAATTCCAGTAGGGCTTTGAATTGTAGAAGTCGCTGGCGTTGCTCCTGCACCAAAATTCCATGCCCATGTTACTCCTACCACAGTTCCTGTGTTTGTGAAATCTACAGGCAATCCGGTGCATTGCGGTGCAGTAGAACTGAAACTTGCTGTGGGTGTTTGATTGATAGTGATGGTTTGCGTTGCTGAAGTTGCGCAGCCGAAATTATTGGTAACAGTATGTGTTACTATTTTTGTTCCGGCAGTGGAATAAATAATGCCCGAAGGATTTTCAGAAGTGGAAGTAGCCGGGCTTGCTCCCGCTCCAAAATCCCAGAAATAAGTTGTTCCTGCTCCGGTGCTTCCGGTGTTGGTAAAACTAACCTCGCTTCCCGTGCATTGCGGAGCATTGGAAGTGAAAGTGGCCGAAGGAGAAGGATTGATGGTGATAACATTGGTTTTGGTACCCGAACAACTGCCGCTTGTTATGGTGAGTGTAACTGTTTTTGCTCCGGAAGTGGAGTAAACAATATTTGTTGGGTTTTGCAGTGTGGAAGTGGCTGGAGTGGCACCGCTTCCGAAGTTCCATAAGTATGAATATCCTGGCGGATAATTATTCACGCTGTAAAAATTTACCCCTTGTCCCACACATCCTGGCGCAGAGGATGTAAAACTGACATCCGGAATTCCTGACATCGTTAATGAAGTGTCTGCCGTGCATGCAGTGGCATCGGTAACCGTGATGGTATAGGTAATTCCCTCACAGAGATCGGTGGCGGTGGCAGTGGTTTGTCCGTCTGACCACAAATAAGTATAAGGAGAAATTCCTCCGGATGCACTGGCGGTGGCATCTCCTGAGCAGGCAGTGCATGCCGCTGTTGCATTGGTGATTGAAACGGATAGAATTGCCCCGGTAAGGGTAACCGTGCCGGAAGCAGGGGTACAGGCATTGGCATCGGTAACCGTTACGGTGTGAGTTGCTCCCGGGCAAAGTCCTGTTGCCGTTTCGGTGGTTTGTCCGTCTGACCATAAATAGGTATAGGGAGAAGTTCCTCCGGATGCGCTTGCCGTTGCGGTTGCATCACAGATACAATTGCTTGATGCCTCTGTTGAACTCATGGATATTGCCAGCGCAGCGGGTTGTGAAATTATAACAGATGTGGTAGCAGTGCATGAATTCGCATCGGTAACAGTTACTGTGTATGTTCCGGCAGATAAACCTGTGAGGTCTTCCGTTGTTGCTCCGTTGCTCCATAAATAAGAATAAGCGGATGTTCCTCCGCTAACGCTCAAATCAATAGCGCCATTGCTTCCGCCATTACAACTCACATCGGTTTTTGTTGTAGATAAACTCAATGCAGCTGGTTGAGTGATGGTTACAGTATTGGTAGCAAAACATGAAGTGGCGTCTGTTACTGTTACAGTGTAGGTAGTGTTTCCGCAAAGTCCGGTTGCAGTGGCGGTGGTTTGAACGGGCGAGGTGTTCCATGAATAAGTGTAAGGCGAATTGCCTCCTGATACGCTGGCAGTAGCGTTTCCTGTGCAGGCGCATTGGATCGATGCTGTTGAATTCATACTTATTATTATTGGCGCTGGCGAGGTTACCGCTATTGTTCCGATAACGGTGCATGGAGTGGCATCAGTTACCGTTACTGTATGAGTTTCCGTGCAAAGCCCTGTTGCGGTTGAGGTGGTTTGTCCGCTCGGGCTCCATAGGTAAGTATAAGGGGAAGCTCCTCCCGATACACTTGCCGTTGCTGTTCCATCGCAGGACGATTGGCAGCTTGTCTGCACAGAACTCATCGTCATTGTCATGGCAGGCGGCACAAATACTACTACAGTATCTGTAACTATACATCCGAGTATGATACTATTTCTATATGTTTTTGTTAAAATATGGGTAAAGGTTCCACTAACAGATGATTGATGCCATGGGTCCGAGAGGGTATCGGGCATGGTGGTTCCCGGAGATGTTAAAGAAGTGGTTGGCGACCACTGATAAGAATAGGTAACATAATCGCCCGGTGATTCGCCTCCGAGTTGCACCGAGTCGCCAACGCAATATGTTTGATCAGCTCCTGCATCGGCAATAACCGTTCCCATGTTGTATTTGGTAACGGTTTGCGGAGTGTTTTGATCGGTGGGAGCAGTATTGTTTCCTAATTGTCCCGAAATATTGTCGCCAAATGTTTTCAGCGTGTCCTGATTATTAAGCACAAGAGTATGCGGTCCTCCGGCAGCCACTGCCCTGACAGTATTAGGGAGCAATGTGTTGATAGTAGGAGTGTCTCTATAGATGAAATCACCTATTCCTAATTCTCCCTGGTCGTTATCGCCACATACGGCTAATGTACTGTCGTTTAATATTGCAAAACTGGTGTTATCGCCTGCTGCAAGGGCTATGGCGGTAGTAATTATATCCATTTCTCCAGCATATTTTTTTTGAGAAACTGTAGCGCCCGGCCTGCCTAACTCATATCCATTTGAACCGCTTGTTCCCCCCCATGACCATACTGAACCAGTATTGTCAAGGGCAAGCCCATGCACATGCCCTGCGGCTATTCCTACAATATTTTCCAATGGAATACTGCCTACATTGTCAATATTTACATAAGTTAGTGTTGTGCTAGCTGCTAATGATGAGTTTCCGTCATTGCCTAATTGTCCTGCATTGTCGCAACCGCAGGATTTTACTCTGCCGTTGCTTTGCAAAACCATGGTATGACAGTTCCCTCCGGCAATAGCATAAGCGGTAGTTCCTCCATCCATACCGGTCATAAGGACAGGTGTGTTTCGTTGTGTGGTGGAGCCATCGGCTAACTGCCCTTTGCTATTTAATCCCCAGGCAACCACAGTTCCGTTGGCGAGTATGGCAAGTGAATGGTTTTCTCCTGCTGCAATGGCAACCACACCGGTAAGAAATCCCACATTGTTTATTCCATGAACCTGTACAGGAAAGGTCCAGTTTATAAACGGCATATTATCGCCTAATTGTCCGTTGCCATTTAAGCCCCAAGCCCACACGGTGCTGTCGTCACGCAGGGCGAGCGAATGATTTCCGCCTGCCGCCACGGCAATGATGTTGGTAAGGGAGTCGGCTCCGAAGAAACTTTTTACGGTAACGGGCTCAGGTCGATCAGTAGTTGTAATATCTCCGAGTTGTCCTGAACCATTTTCTCCCCATGTGGCAACCGTTCCGTTGCAGCGAAGGGCAACCGAGTGGGCAATGCCCCCTTCTATAAATACATATTGAAAATCATTGGGGTCATTGGGATTTGCACTTTGTGCATTTGCTGAAAAATATCCAGCTATTGCTAAAATTAATAAACTAAATAATTTTTTCATAATTAAAATTTTAAGCTAATTCTACTTTGACAGATTAAAAAAGAACAAAAAATTTTTGAAGCGACAAAAGTAAAAAACAAATACGCAAAAAAGACGCTTGTTTAATATAAAAGGTTGCAGTAGAAAAAAATTTTTGACGAATAGTTGTTTATTGGTGATGAAAGGAAAAATATTATTGATTTTTGGAGTAAGGGATTATAGCCTGAATTATTCATAAATTAAATTGGAAAATATATCAATAGCCCCGTCCTTCTGGACGGGGTTTAAAAAGGAACAAACTACTCCTTACCTCAACAAAATTTGGAAAATTTAGCATTTGAAAAATGCCAAATTTTCCAAATTTTGTGCGGTGGGGCCAATATGCTTATTTTGACTCCCCGCCCTGAAGGACGGGGCTATTGATATTTTCGAGCTAAAAAACTTATGAATTATTCAGGATAGCATAGTATTTTTTTTACATATAATTACCTAATCTCATTAGAAAAATGTGTATCTTTGCCTGAAATCTTCTTTGTATTTTGTAATAATTTTATATTTATTTAGTTTAAAAAATGTGATATGAAAAGACGTTTACTTATAGAACTCAAGAAATGGAAGAATAAAAAAGAAAGATTACCTCTTATCATAAAAGGAGCCAGGCAAGTTGGGAAAACATGGCTTTTAAAGGAATTTGGACGTAGTTGTTTTGGAGATGTATGTTATATCAATTAACCTATGAACAGGATTTTTCGAAACATTCTCCTAAAAATTTGGTTCCTAAAATAAGATATTTATGGAATAGTATTCCATCGCAGTTAGCAAAAGAAAATAAAAAATTTATTTACGGATTGATAAGAGAAGGAGCAAGAGCAAGGGAATATGAAGATGCATTATTGTGGTTACAGGTCTATGCTTTTTTCAATCTGTTGAATTTTATTATGAAAACCTGACGCCTATTATACAAATATAATTTATATGTTTTTTCATTACTTAATCCAGCGTATTATGAGGTGTCTATTAACGATTAACCTGTTTGGTTATGCCAAGTTATGATTAACATCATATATTTCTATAATCATGAATTTTGTAAAAATTATTAATCAAATTTCTTTAGAAATGCAAAATGGGTTACCTGGTGAATATGTACAAATCAAAATGTCGCCATCATTAAGAAATTTAGTATTTTCCAAAGACAGGTATTCAGTTGCATGTAATGCATCGGTATTAATATTATTATATCCCAATAACAATGAGCCATATTCAGTATTTATTTTAAGACATAAATACAATGGTCCACACAGTGAACAAATTTGCCTGCCTGGCGGAAAGAGCAATAACAAAGAAGATATTATAGAAACTGCATTAAGAGAAACCAGAGAAGAATTAGGGATTGAAACAAAAACGATTAAGGTAATAGGTTGCTTAACATCGCTTCATATACCTGTTAGCAATATTACAGTCTTCCCGGTTGTGGCATATCTTAATAAACGTCCTGATTTCAAACCGAATAAAAAAGAAGTTAAAGAATTGATTGAGATACGGGTTGAAGATTTATTGCTGTCAAAAAATATTAAAACAAAAATTTTAGAAATAAATGAACAAAAAATTACAGTTCCTTATTATCTTGCACAGGAATTTCATATATGGGGCGCAACAGCAATGATATTGAGCGAATTTCTTGAAATATTTAAAAAACTGATACTTAACGGTTAAATAAGCCACAGATTGCACAGATTAAGGATTTAAGATTTAAGTATAGCCATAGATTACACAGATTAAGTAATGAAAGAATTTATTAGACAGCGGATTATCTTTTCAGTTATAAATGACCTTGTTACTGATCAACGATTGCACAGAATTTGTTCATCGTTATCAAAAGCGGGTTATAACGTAACACTGATAGGAAGAAAGTTAAAAAATGGTCCGCCTTTATATGAGCGTACATATAGAACAAGACGGATAAGATTTCTTTTCAACCGTTCTTTTCTATTCTATGCTGAATACAATATCAGGTTGTTTTTTATTTTATTATTCGGCAAAGCGGATATTTTTGTCGCTAATGACCTTGATACATTACCTGCAAACTTTTTTGCATCAATTATCAGAAGGAAGAAACTGGTTTATGACAGTCATGAATATTTCACAGAGATGCCTGAGCTTGAAGGTAGAAGATATACAAAAAAAGTTTGGCTGACAATAGAAAAAGCAATTCTTCCAAAGATAAAATATTCATATACTGTATGTGATTCACTTGCCAGAATATATATTGAGAAGTATAATATTAATATGAAGGTAGTACGAAACCTTCCAATGGCTATACCGGCAGAAGAAGCAGTCAACAATTCAAAAGGAAAAAACCAACCTGTAATAATATATCAGGGCGCCTTAAATAAAGGCAGGGGATTGGAGCCGCTGATTAAAGCTATGCAATATATTGATAATGCCGAATTACATATTATCGGGGATGGCGATATTGCTATTAAGCTGAAAGAATTAGCATCACAATTGTCGCTTACAGAAAAGGTTATTTTTAAAGGAAGGCTGCCCTTTGAAGCTCTGCCTGAACTCACCAGAAAAGCATGGATTGGAATTTCAATCGAAGAAACTGTTGGCTTAAATTATTATTATTCATTACCAAACAAACTATTTGATTATATACAGGCAAAAGTGCCGGTATTAACCTCCGGACATCCTGAAATGCGTAGTATTGTTGAGGGAGAAAATATCGGAATGATTATTGAAAATCATGAGCCGCAACATATCGCCTCTAAATTAAAAATAATGCTAACTGATAGTAGCTTACAGGAAATCTGGAAAAAGAACCTTGAAACAGCATCGAAAAAATATTGCTGGGAGAATGAAAAAGTTAAGCTATTTGAAATTTATTGAACAATATTACTTTTATACTTCCACTATATAAGCATAATATTACTTAACCATTACTTTTTCAGTATATGTCCTGTCGCCTGAATTAACAACTATTTTATAAATACCCGCTGAATATTTGCTTACATCAATATTCTGTGAATAATTGCCATTAAATCCCGGGTAGTTTTCAGATAACAGGACTTGCCCGAGTTCATTAATTAATTGGACAGTGATATTCTGCGGCTTTTCCGTTGAGAAGGTCAACTGGAATGTCCCGTTGTTGGGATTAGGGTAAATGGTTAAATTATTAACCGTGGCTTTTTTCTCGACAACGGAAGTGTAGAAATCTTTTGCAAACTTGGTATTGTCGCATTGAAAATCTACAACATGACTATTTAATAGTGAATTTGATATAATTTCTCCTGTTGAAGAGTTTATCAAATATAATCTTTTTACATGTGATGTATCTTCACCTTCAAAAATCAAAGTGCCTGTATATTGGTCATATACAGAAGAACCGCCCACTATTCCATTTAATTCATTTATTGTATCCAATATAAAAGTTGCACCCGTTAAAGTGTCAATTTCAACAAAATATTTTAACGTATTTGTAAGCCCCGTATCTTTATATATAGCAAATAATTTGTTCTTTATATTATCAAATTGTAATTCACCTAAATAACAATGATTTATTGAAAAATCATTTTCAATAATTCCATTTTGGGCATTAACAAAATATAATTTTTTATCAGCGAAAATATCATAACCAATAAAAATGTATTTTTCTGTATTTGAATTAAAAGTAACGCCTTTTTGTATTCCAATGATCTCATTAGATAAAACATTAATTAAATTAATACTTGCATTATTAGAATTAATTATTCCTAAAGATTTTGTATTTGTTGAAGTATCTGTAATAATTCCATAAAGATTTTGATTTTGCATATTATATTGTAAACCGCAAGCGTTTACTTCTGAAACCTGAGGATTTGATACAATATTTCCAAGTGTATCAATAACATAAAATCTGTGAATATATGAAGTATCAATACCATAAAATATATAATTACTAAAATTATAGTCAAATGTAGAAGAACCCTGTGCAATTCCGTCAATTTCTTCAAAATAACTAATTATATTAGAAGTTGCAGAAAACGGCTCTATTTTATAAAAAGCACTTATACATGTGACACTATCAATAGATTCACATCCAAAACCATATAATTCAATGTTTTGGGTATATAATAAATTTATTGTTAAAAAATTTATTAATATTAAACTAATAAAATATTTTTTCATGTTTTTATCCTCCATTATTTTAGTTAATAATTGATATTTAATTTTTATTAAATTTACTTGCTGAAGTATTAATTGTACCTATTGCAACATCGGTAGCTACATTATTATTATCACTATCAATACCCCGTAAATCAAAACTTGCACCAAAACCTGTGGTACCTGACTGGTCAAAAATAACCCGGCTTGTAGCATAATCAGTACCAAAAAGATGGAATTTGCAGATTGGACTTGTAGTTCCTAATCCAAGATATGTACCATCGTCAAACAAAAGGCTGTTCATAATCTTATAACTTCCGCCGGCTTTCCACTTGGTAATACTATTTGTTGTAGCATCGCCTCCGCCATCTGTCACAACATTATATGGTTGCGAAAAACATACCTTATTAAACAATAAGGCTGCAATAATTGTAAATAATAATTTTGTTTTCATAAGCAAAAATTTTTAAGTTCAACAATAATTTTCGTATAATGAAATAGTCAATCATCCTTATTTTGTCTCAATCAGCTTTTGCATAAACGTGTTTCCATTTACATTCAGCTTCAAATAATACATTCCAGCCTTATAGCCTGATTTTGTGGCATTGAAACTGTATTTATATGTATCGGGTAATTGTGTTTCATTTACGATTTCTGCAATTTTTTCGCCTAAGATATTGTAAACACTAAGCTGTACATCAGCTTTTGAACCGATTGTATATTCTATGCTTGTAACTTCCTTGAAAGGATTGGGATAAACCGAAAAGGCTGCCGGATATAAACTGACATCATTTATCCCGCCTATTATATTATCTTCGAGATTGGAAACCGACTGGCTGTATGGCTCATCGCCATTTTTTAAAGATGATGTGGGGTAGCACGTATCCGGTTTTATTGCTGCTATCCGGTAATACAGCGTTCCTGAAGGAGGTGCAAGATCGGTATATGTAAAAGTGCTCATATTATAAGCGATGGATTGTATGGAATCGAGGTTATCGGGGCTTGTTCCCCGTATATAACATAAGTATTGAATGTAAAACCTTCGTAATGTTCCCATATTAAAATATAACCCTGCGGTATTCTTGGGGAAATGCCGAGATGTATGGTTTTATGGAGTTCGCTCATTTCCGAAAGGTTTCCGCATGTATCGAGAGCCGCTATTTTATATCGTTCGGATTGTTGTCCCGGATTCGAAGAAGTATCAATAAATACGCTTAAGCTGTCGTAAGGGACGGTATCGAGCAGGTTATAATTGCCTGCGATGATGGATTCTTTATAAATATAATAAGAGACTATTGATAAATCCTGTGCTTTTTCCCATACAATCTTGTTTTTACCTGTTTCTGTATCAACTGTAACCATACACAAGGGCGGGGCAGGCAAAGCCTCTACCGTAACGGTTATTGTATTATATACGGTAAGGATCCCATCGCTCACCGTTAAAGTATAAGTTGTTGTTTCCGGTGGATTTGCAACGGGATTCACCACGGTTGTATTACTTAAGCCGGCTGCAGGGATCCAGTTATACGAGAGCGGCTTTATTCCGTTATAGGTTATTTCGGGAAGCAATGTGGCTCCTGAGCCGCAGGCTATCGTAATATTGCTGTCCAATGAAAGCCCGAGACGAACTCCTCCGGTTGTCGTTCTGTGAATTACAGGGTTAGGGCCGCCGGCATAATTATTACCGACAGCATACCCGATTGTACTATTATAAATGGACATTGAGAGAATCCTGTCCGTAACGTTTTCAGGCGTCCAGGTCGCACCGCCGTCATTGGTCGAGCTTATACCATACTCCCTGCCGATAAACCCTGAGCTTGGATTTGTGAAAAACATAGTTCGTGCTCCCAAGCTCGTTGAATATTGAATAAAATCCCATGTTGTTCCGCCGTCGGTCGTTTTATATAACCTCGAGCAATAACCTCCTATAAAACCTGTATCAGGGTTGGTAAAATAAATTAAATTAAAGGTATAGTATTCAGGAATGACGATTGTAGTATCCTGCCATGTATTTCCTCCGTCGTTGGTTCTTATTATATAGGTTTCCGATTCTCTTGCAATTATAAATCCCGTATTGTTATTTACAAAACAAAAATCATCAATAACAGAAGTTTCTCCGGCATACAGTAATAAAGACCAGCTATTACCGGCATCAGTAGTTTTATAGATTTTATCCAATTCAAGAACATAACCTGTATCAATCTAAGTAAATTGTATTTTCTCATAATAACCATCAATTGGTAATGAAAGAGAACTCCAGGAATAGCCGCCGTTTGTTGTTTTATAAACATAATAATGACATCCGAAATAACCGGTATTCTCATCTGTAAACCAGACATCCATTATATCGGCATCTGTTCCTGACGGAAGTGTTTCCCATGTATCGCCCGCATCGTAAGTTTTGATTAGCTTCCCATTGTCACCGGCTACATAAGCGATATTTTCGTTAAGAACATAAACTGAAGTGAAATAACCGGGACCTACGTTAACGTCGAGCTGTTCCCATACCGGCTGGAACGACTGCCCGAACAGTAAAAGTTTGAACAGGCAGGAGATTGCGATTTTAAAAACTATTTTTTTCATAATTTCATACCTTATTATATTATAAGGCTACTCTAAAAAGTTTATTATTGTCATTTCCCGCAATGACAATATCCGTCTTTTTAAAGAAAACTCTTATATTATATAATGTAAAAATAATATATAAATTTGTCAAAGTCAAGAGCAAAACAATATTCGCTGGGAATTTTCTAATATTCGATACGGTTCGTTAAAAATTTGGGGAGGACATTTCATTTCATTATCAATGCAAACGATATTTTTACTTATTAGGCGCTTTATATAATTTTGTTATCATGAAATAAATATTTCAACCCCAATCCCGCCTCAGGCGGGACTATAACAGGGAGTGGCCTTATGATACTATTGTCTAACTGCTTATCAAAAGTATTATTATACTTTAAAAGGGATAAAATCTTACATTTTGTTTAAAGTGGCAGTAAACAGCCGCAGTATGCAGGACTGCTTACTGCCACTGCCGACTGCTTACTTAAAATTGTATAAATTTATCCCGTCAATTCCAATAAGCGGTCAATTGCATACACCGGAAAAACCTCAATATTCTGATAACTGGAAAAATTTTCCATGGAGATACGTATTCCTTTCGAAGCTTTTTTACTTTCAAGGAAAATAAACAGGCTCTGCATTTTGCCTTGTGTGCCTGATTTTACTTCAACCGGGACAATATGGTTATTTAATTCCAGTACATAGTCCACTTCGGCGCTGCTTCCGTATTTTTCCCTGTGCCAGTAAAAAAGTTCAGGTTTTGAACCGGAAAATAAATATTTTATCAGTTCGATGCCCACAAATTGTTCAACAATATTGCCTTTATTCATTTGATTGAGGTTATCAGCTATCAGAAAATCGGCAATTTTCAATTTTAATGAACGCTGGCATATTCCTATGTCGAAAAAGAGAACCTTAAAGGTCTTTGGATTTTTTCCGGCTGCCAGGGGCAAACCATTAGCAGAACTATGATAAACTTTATAACATAATCCTGACATCACAAGCATTTCGAGGGCTTCGTTTTTCTGTTCCTGGTTGCCATAATCAGAGGATTTGGATATATTAAATTTATTTCCTGATTGATTCATCACTGAAAAAAAAACATCTTTTAACCTGCTAATATTTATTCTTGCTTTGTATTTTGTAAAGTCATCCTCCAGTGAAATAATAATATCATCCAATATATTTTGTGCTTGAAGTAAATCGCCTGTGTCAAAAAAAGTTTTTATCGCTTCGGGCATACCGCCGATTATCATGAATTTTCTCAACCATTCGGTTAAATTATTATGAAAAGTGGCGTCAAGGGGGTGAAGCGGCGAAGCTTTCCATTTCATATCAATAAGCCCTTTTTGACCGGCTGCCGTTAGAAATTCATTAAAAGACATAGGATACATATACAAAGACCTGATGCGTCCAACGCCATAAGAGGGTATTTGCTGCAAAGCAAATTCGAGAAGCGAGCCTGCCGCAATAACATGAAGACCGGGACGCTTTTCATGAAAAAATCTAAGAGATTGTATTGCAGGTATACATGCTTGTATCTCATCAAAAAAAACAAGCGTTTCGCCATCAGTAATCTGAACACCGTAATAAGCTGATAATTTTGTACATATCGGGTCAGGGTTCAGATTTTCATTAAAAAATCTTTTTACTTCAGTCTCAGATTCAAAATTTATTTCTAAAAAATATTGAAATTTTTTGCCCAATTGCCGGATGATATATGTTTTTCCTACCTGCCTTGCGCCCCTAAGTAAGAGTACTTTACGTTTTTTCTCTTCCTTCCACTTTATTAAATCGTTTATAATCAATCTATCCATGTAATCAATATAATTTTATTAAGGCAAAAATAATACTTTTTGTTAAAATTTCAGGGCAAAAATAATACTTTTTTGTTAAAATTTCAGGGCAAAAATAATACTTTTTTGTTAAAATTTCAGGGCAAACTATTGTTTAATTGCATAACCTGTATTATTCACAAATCAGGTTAGAATATATTTCAATATCCCCGCTCTTTGGTTAGTGAGCCTGTCGAACTTACAGGGCGGGGCTATTGATATATTCTAAAAAATTCAGGATAATTCAAAGTTTCTCAAACAACTCCAGCAAGATATCCCTTTTTCGCTGCGAAACAGGCACCATAGAATTGTCTTTCATCCTGAGATATCCGCCCTCTTTCTTTTCGTAAGATACAATGTATGCAATATTTATAAGATGAGACTGGTGAGGTCTGAAAAAAGCAAAACCGGTCAACAGTTCATCAAACTCTTTTATTGTTTTCGAGACCAATAGTTTTCTGCCGTCGCAAAGGTAAAAAGTCGTGTAGCTCTTATCCGCTTCACACCTGGTAATATCCTGTACATTGACCAGAAAAATTCTTTCGGCGGTTTTTAATATTATCTTTTTCGATTCTTTCCCGCCGCTCTCAAGGTTGGCGATGACGGCTTTCAGCTTTAGCTCATCATCTTCTTTTTCGCTAAATTGTTCTGCTTTATTTATTGCTTCGATAAGCTCGTCAGGGTCAACAGGCTTCACAATGTAATCGAGAGCGCTGAATTTTATTGCCTTAATAGCAAATTCTTCATAGGCGGTAATGAATATTACTTTAAAATCAACAGGTTCAAGCTGTCTGAGAAGGTCAAAACCCGACCCGTCGGGCATATTTATATCTAGCAATATCAAATCGGGACTATATTTTTGAATAGCCGCAATACCCGTTTTAACATTTTCACATTGCGCAAGGATTTCGACATTCGGGCAATAAAGCCGTAAAATATCGGCAATGGTTTCTCTTGCCTTGTTCTCATCGTCAATAATTATTAGCTTGATCATAATTTACAAATATTTATATGGTATATCAAATCTGACCAAAGTACCTTCAATGTCTTGCTGACAAAGGTCAATAATATTGAATTTTATTTTCCTTTTACTTCTTTTATTCAGAATAGCAAGACGTTCTTTAGTAATTTCAGTGGTCAGCGATTTGTGGTCTTTTTTAGAGCGTCCTTCTATTTTTTTCGCTGCGTTAAATCCAATTCCGTTATCTTCTACTTCAAATGTAATAAAACCATTGTTATGCTTAAACCGTACTTTGATGCTTCCTTTTTCGGATTTAAGCAAGATACCGTGTTCAACAGAATTCTCGATAAAAGGCTGAGCCAGCATAGGAGGTATTGATATGGTTTCGGTATTTATCCGGGGGTCAATATCAATGCTGTAATCAAATTTATTATCAAACCTGAGTTTTTGCAGGCTTAAGTAATGCTCCAGGGTATTAATCTCTTTTGCGAGCAGTACATATTCTTCTCTTGAATTATCTAAAATAAGGCGCATCAGCTTGGCAAACCTTGAAAGAAATTTTCCCGCTTCGGCAGGCTCGCTTTTAAATATAAAACTTTGAATAGCAATCAGTGAATTGAAAATGAAATGTGGATTCATCTGGCTGCGTAATAGCTTCTGCCTGGCATCCGAAGTTTTTTGCTGCTCTTTGAGCTTGTTTTGCTTTACAAATAATAACGCTATTACAATAATTAAAGCTACTAACCCGATTAACCCGATAAACAAGTACCTACTCCTGCTTAGCTGCAATTCTTTTATATCTATTTCTTTTGTCAGTAATTCCACTTCCCTCTGTTTCTTTTCGGTTTCATATTTGATTTGTAATTCGGAAATCTGATTTTGAACTTCACCGCTTTGTATAGAATCCTTCACAGCAACCGAAAGTTTGTAATATTCCAAAGACTTTTGAAAATTATTCATTAACCCGTAAATTTCCGACATGGTTTCATAGTTAAGTTGGATTGTCCTTTTCATAATTATTTTTTGGGCAATTTCCATGCTTTTTGAAATATAAAATAAAGCGATGTCGTATTCCTGCGTCTCTTTATAATTCCTTCCGATTGCAATATAATTCAAGGCGATTTCATGGAGGTTGTTTAATTCAATATTTATATTCAGCGCCATTTCAAAATACCCGGTCGCCTTTTTATAATCCTTTCTTATTTTATAAATAATCCCGATGTTGTTGTACGATTGTGCGAGCCCTGACTTATCATTCAGCTTTTCCCTGTTCTCAAGAGCTTTCAGGTAGTATTCGAGAGCCTTATCATAATCTGACATTTTTGAGTAAACATTTCCTATATTATTTTGACAATTGGCAATTTCACCAATATTTTTCGTTTGTTCGTGAGCTTTCAGGGCTTTTAAATAATATTCCAACGCCTTTTCATAATTTTCAAGAGCTTCAAAGACCAGTCCATTTCCGTTCAAAGCGCTTGCTATTCCCGGAACAAAATTAATCTCCTCAAAAATCTTTAACGCCTGCTGGTAGTAATTCAAAGCTTCATCATAGTTACACTGATAAAAAAAGACGTTCCCGATATTATTCAGAGCGATTGCATTTCCTTTTTTACCTGAAGCAGCTTCGGCGTAGTCGGGCGATTCAGATAGTTTTTCCTTTATTTTTTGGGCTTTTTTGTAATATTCAATGGCTTTCTCATAATCACCCAAGTTACAAAAAAACAATCCTATATTATTATATGATTTGGAGATGCCCTCATAATCCTCAATTTTCTTTCTTATTTCTAATGATTTGCGAT
>JACQWN010000684.1 GCA_016209245.1 Bacteroidia bacterium | reverse complement strand
CGTATTGCTCAATAAAGATATCTCAATATTAGAATTGGGAGAGAGCGAGGGCAATCAGCAATCATCCGATGATAAATTCAACCGTGTGGACATAATTGCCAGCCTTACAACCGGAGAGATAATCATTATAGAACTTCAGGTTGAAGACGAAGTTGATTATTTTCACCGGATGTTATACGGAGTAAGCAAAGCATTGATTGAACGGATACATAAAAGGGAAAAATACGGAAGTTTAAAAAAAATTTATTCCGTTAATATCGTTTATTTTGAACTGGGTCAGGGCGAGTACTATGTATATCATGGGAGCAATGAATTCAGAGGTATTCATAAAAATGATGTGCTTCAGCTATCGCTAAAACAGAAAGAAACCTTCAATAAGGAGCAGGTAACCGACATTTTTCCGGAATATTACGTTCTGAAAGTAAACACCTTTGACGATATAGCGAAAAATAGTCTTGACGAGTGGATATATTTTCTGAAGAACAGCGAAATACCTGACGATTTTAAGGCAAAAGGCTTAGCTGAAGCTCGCGAGACATTGCGCGAAGACCGGATGAACGAAGCTGAACGGCTCGCCTACCGGCAACATCTGGAAAACCTCCGGTATGCAAATAGTATGATGTTCAGCGCCAAGATAGAAGGGAAAATAGAAGGAAGAGCAGAAGGCGAACAAATCGGGTTGCAGAAAGGCGAGCTAATCGGATTGCAGAAAGGCGAACAAATCGGGTTGCAAAAAGGTGAACAAATCGGGTTGCAGAAAGGTGAACAAATAAAGGCATATAAGACAGCGCTCAAAGCTATTCGCAGGAAAATGCTCTATAAGGAAATTGCCGAGTTAGCCGAACTGTCTGTCGAAATTGTCGAAAAACTTGCTGAACTGGAGAAAAAACACGGTAATGATGCTGAAAATTATTTAGAGGATCTGTATTGAAAATTTTATATAACATCAGATTTTAATATTATGGCAAGAAAAATTAAATCAGGGCTCATACAGATGAGCCTTCCCAAAACTGAAGGTGAAGGCACCATTCAGGAAATATGCGATGCAATGGTGCAGAAGCATATACCATATATCGAGGAAGCCGGACAGAAGGGCGTACAGATATTATGCCTGCAGGAAATATTTAATACGCCGTATTTTTGTCCGGGTCAGGATAAAAAATGGTATGCTTCAAGTGAATCCGTTCCCGGGCCAACAACTGAATTAATGGCCGGTTATGCGAAAAAGTACCAAATGGTAATGGTAGTTCCTATTTATGAGAAGGAACAACCTGGTGTTTTTTACAATACTGCTGCAGTAATAGATGCCGATGGCGCCTATTTAGGTAAATACCGGAAGGCACATATTCCACATACTTCCGGCTTTTGGGAAAAGTTTTTCTTTAGACCTGGAAATCTTGGTTATCCTGTATTTCAGACAAGATATGCCAAGGTTGGTGTATATATTTGTTACGACAGGCATTTCCCCGACGGCGCTAGATGTCTTGGGCTTAACGGAGCTGAAATAGTTTATAATCCTTCCGCTACAGTTGAAGGTTTGTCTAAGTATTTATGGAAGCTCGAACAACCTGCTCATGCTGTTGCTAATGGCTATTTTATGGGTTGTATCAACAGGGTTGGAATTGAGAAACCTTGGAATCTTGGTAAATTCTATGGAAGCTCATATTTTGTTGATCCAAGAGGACAAATATTCGCTTGTGCATCGGAAGAGAAAGATGAATTATTAATAACGGAATTCGACCTTGATATGATTGATGAAGTAAGGAGTACTTGGCAATTTTTCAGAGACCGCCGGCCTGAAACTTATGGAAAATTGGTGGAATTATAAGGTTAGTAGGTTAGTAGGTAGTAGGCAGTTGTAACCTGTAACTTGTGATTTGGTGCTTGAAACTTGGGGCTTTGAACTTTGTGACTGATCCGGGACTTGAACCCGGGACCCCCTGCTTAAAAGGCAGGTGCTCCACCACTGAGCTAATCAGTCATTTTAAAAAAATTAAGAGTGCAAATTTAATAGCATTATTTTTATAATACAAGAATATCTTTTTTATTTTTTGTAACCTTTCAACAATATTATTTTTCTTCCTATTTTATTCTTTGTTCCCATGGTATTTCTGCTGATTGTTATTGATAAATGATTTTTTAATTTTATTTAATACACTATAATTTTATAAAAATTTTACTTTTGTAGTTTATTTATCATATATGAGAGATAAAATAATAATAGTAACAGGGGCATCATCAGGAATTGGTAAAGCATGTGCATTTGAATTTGCGTCGCGTGGTGCTAAACTGGCTATTGCAGCTCGCAGATATGATATACTTAAACAAATCGAAACCGAAGTTAAAGCAAAATATAGCTCTGATATTATTTCAATAAAAACTGATATAAGCATCGAAGAGGATTGTAAAAATCTTGTTGCTACAACTCTTAAAGAATATGGAAGGATTGACATTTTATTATGTAATGCCGGTATTTCGATGAGAGCTTTATTTAAGGATATGGATCTAAAGGTTCTTCACAGGGTGATGGATGTAAATTTTTGGGGAATGATCTATTGCACGAAATATGCACAACCTTATCTTCTTGAAAGTAAGGGTTCAGTTGCAGTTATTTCTTCAGTATCTGGCTATACTCCTATACCGGCACGTACAGGATATTGCGCTTCAAAATATGCAATTCATGGTTTTATAGAATCATTACGGCTCGAAAATCTCAGGACAGGTTTGCATGTAATGTTAATTGCCCCAGGTTTTACAGCATCAGAAATAAGGAAAAATGCACTTACAGCCAATGGAAATCCGCAGGCTGAAACACCGCGGGAGGAAAGCAGGATGCAATCACCTGCAAGAGTTGCATGCAGAATAGCCCAGGGAATCGTTAAAAGAAAACGCACAATGATTATATCAAACCTCGGATGGTGGACAATTGCAGTTAATAAATTTTTCCCAAGATTTGTTGATAAAATGATATATCGCAATTTTGCTAAAGAACCGGATACACCTTTCTGATACCCGGAATCAACAGCGAACAATCGCCATAGCTCAAGAATCTATAGTCATTCGCAAGGGCGAAGTTATATACTTTTTTCCAATCGTCACCTATAAATGCAGCAACAAGCAACAATAATGTGCTTTTCGGGAGATGAAAATTTGTGAGCATTCCTTTAATGAGCCTGAATTTATAACCAGGCACTATCATCAGTGCAGTAGAAGCGGAAAATATCTGCATGTCGTTTTTTTGCATGTATGATAAAAGAGCTGTTAATGCATGTTCCGGCGAAATATCATTTATTGTTTCATAAACTTCCCACTGTTCAGTATGGAAAATATTATTTTGTTTTCCTGAAACTATTTTTACTCCAATAAGATATAAGCTTTCCATCGTTCGAACAGTCGTTGTGCCTGTCGCTATAATATTGTTTACATGAGAAATGATTTGTTGCAACGACTCCTTTGATATTGAATAATACTCGGTATGCATAGTATGGTCGCCGATTTTTGCAGAAGTTACAGGTTTAAATGTTCCTGTACCAATATGAAGCGTAATCATGCTTGTTTTGATTTGCCTATCTTCTAAGGCTTTCATAGTGTTTTGTGTAAAATGCAATCCTGCTGTGGGTGCAGCAACCGAACCATCATAATTAGAATAAATTGTCTGATAATTCTGTTTGTCTGAGCTTTCTGCCCGACGGTTCAAATAGGGTGGGATAGGAGTAACACCGAGCAGTTCAAGAAGAGCGCCGAAGGTAAGCTCTTCATGCTCCCAGCTAAATTCAATTATACAGAACTCATGAGTATTAAGTATTTTTTTTGCCGATAATTTGTATTTTTTCCCTGAAACAAGAAAAATTCTGCTGATTGAATTTTCTTTCCATTTTCTACTATTACCAATCAGACATTTCCACCGGCAAGGAGTTTTTTTGCTAAATGCTAAAGAATAATCAGCAGGCAAATCAGGTGCTACGCAGAATATTTCAATCTTTGCACCGGTCGGTTTTTCAAAATATAGCCGGGCTTGTATAACTTTTGTATCATTAAATACCAATAACTGACCGGATTCAAGAAATGCAGGCAAATCATAAAAACAAGCGGATTGAATGGTTCGGCTTAGCTCACCACAGGTTTTTTTGTTTTTATAAACTAAAAGTTTAGAGCTATCACGAACCGCTGGCGGATATTTTGCGATTCTTGACTCAGGAAGGTCATAGCTATATTCTGTAATATTTATTTCTTTAGGAGAATGCACTATGCCACGGCATTGGTTAAGTATTAGCTTTTCCGGCTGTGTCATGTGTTCGATTGTTATGTGTAAGACATTACTGTTTTACAAATCTTTTTATTATCGTTGATTTGTCAATGTTTAGTTTTACCAAGTAAACACCACTTGAAAAATTTGACGTATTGATTACATCTTTCTTGTCAATAGTTGATGAATAAATGGTTTCTCCAAGAATATTTGTCAGCTCAAAATTGCATTTTGCAGTTGAATTTGTGATTTCAACGGTTAATTCATTTTTCACCGGATTAGGGTAAATATTTATAGTTGAAAGCATACTCATTTCTGAAATTCCTATAATTATTACGTTAATAGTGTTCGATTGCGAAGAACTACAACCATTTTCTGTTACAATTACATAATAATCTCCATCTGCTGTTACTGTAAATGTTTGATTTGTTTCTCCAATAATTAAACCATTGGAATCGTACCACTGATTTCCTGTTGAGTCACTTGATGTTAAAATATTCTGGTCTTGTGTTATTACTGGTGTCTCTGGTATTGCATTTACAACAACATTAATTTGAGTTCTATTACTTTCACAAACTCCTGTAATTTGAGATACATAATACGAGGTAGTTCCTATATTTGTTGTAAGCGGTGTTGGGGCTGTTGTACTTCCGGTTCCACCTGTTGGTGATGTGTACCACAATAAATTAGTGCCTGTTGCTGTTAACTGTGAGGCAGTTTCATTTTGGCAATATGTAATCTGCGT
>JACQWN010000303.1 GCA_016209245.1 Bacteroidia bacterium | reverse complement strand
AATCATCGGGTATTTCAAAATCAATATATGTCATGTCATTACAAGGGTTTGGATAATTTTGAGCAAACGTAATATCGGATATTTTATCTGAAAGGCTTTTTACATACGTAATTTCTTCATATTTAATATAAAATTGGTATAAATCGGCATCTTCTTTATTATTTACTTTTTTATAGCTCTCGGCAAAAACCACTAAGTAATTATAATCGTCAACCTTTGCATAGGCAGGATAACCGAATACACGGTAATAATTTGGAAACGGCCTTGGCACTTTATTAAATAACTGGTAATTGGTTGCATTATTCATTACATCATCAGGATGTTGACGGTAAACCCAGATTTCAGCGAAATAATTATCATAAGCGGTTCCATCTCCTCCGCGTCTGTCGGTACAAACAGCCCATAAATCATTTTCAGGTTCATGATAAAACAATAAGGGAGCTGCACAATAATATGTGTTGGCAATATTCGTCCATAGCGGTGGCGTCCATGAAGCACCGTAATCAAATGACACAACCTGATAGTTGGTAAAGAAATTATTTCTGAATAACCCTACTATTTTACCATCTCCAGCATAAGTAAAAGAGGGTTCACCGATATAGTAGTATTGTGTACTTATATAATCCCATTTATATGCTATGGTATCGAAATTTGAGCCGTCATAGCTAAACCGGATATCAATATAATAAGCTCTTCCGCATGCCAGCATATAACCTTTTGTCGGAATAAAAGTAAGGTTATATGCATAAAGACCGGGTATATCGGTAGTTATAACTTTTCTGTCGGACCATGTCATTCCGTCATCATCGCTGTATATATAGTTGCAATCAATATGCGACCATGTAAATGCTTCGTACCTCCTGAAAAAAACCAAAATTCTTCCATTTTCAAGCATTCCGCCGTAAATATTCCTGTCGTCATATTCATCAGAATAAACAGGTACATTATGACTCCATGTAGCTCCGCCGTCAATGCTGGTTCTTTTTACAATCATTCCTGTATTTCCGGTATGGTCTGCCATAAATCCGGTATCCAATCTAAAAAAATGAATGATTGATTTGTCGGCAAGTGTAACCATAAAGCCATGGGATGTATGATCTCCGTCAACAAGGCTTGGCACAATATCGGTCATATATGGAACAAATGTGCTTTGTCCATTTAGATTTTTGGTTAAAATAAATAAGAAAATGATTATTGATAACAATAATATTTCCGATGTTGAAAGGAATACTGCTATTTTATTAAATATTTTCATTTAGCATAACTTAAATATGCGAATTAAGGGTTGAAATATTTATTTTGTTAATAATCAAAAAGCTGTCAGACACTTTTAGAGATATTTTTATTTTAATATTCTTATTATAAAATTAAACATTGACTAATAAAATTAATATGTGTTAAAGTGTCTGACAGCTTCAACAAATAAATATTTACTTGATAAAGATTATCATATTTTCAACCCTTAATTCGCATAATTAATCAAGCTAAAAGTCAAATATAATTTTTATCAAAAAAAATTAAAGCAAATAAAATCAATAAAAATAATATTAATGGTTATTCCTGCCTACATAAAAGTATTTTTTTTATCTTTCGCTGTCAATTTTGGAAAAATTAGCATTAATTATTAATTAAACATTTAGGGGGAAATTTATGATAGATTTTTCGTTAGACAGCCGGCAGAAGGAAATTCAGGAAAAATATCGTGATTTCACAGCGAGATGGATAATACCAAACAGTAAAAAGTATGATGAGCTTGCTGTTTTTCCATGGGAAGTTATTAAAGCTGCTTACGCTGAAGGGATAATGAATGGTCCGGTGCCAGTTCAGCTTGGCGGTAATGGATACAGTATTTTAGATGCAGCTATTGCTTCGGAAGAATTAGGAGCTGGTTGCGTGGGCATTGGAATTTGTATTGATGCAAGCACATTAGCAATAACCCCGTTATTACTTGCCGGAGATGAAGCACAACATAAGAAATTTTTCGGACAGCTAATTGATGAAAAAGGCGTTGCTGCATATTGTCTCACTGAACCAAATGCTGGTTCTGATGTACAGGGTATAAAATCCACTGCAATATTGCATGGTGATAAATATATCCTTAACGGACATAAAAGATTTATCACTAATGCCGAGGTCGCCACTTTTTTTAATGTATTTGCATTGTCCGACCCGGTAAGGGGTTCAAGGAGTCTTTCAGCGTTTATTGTTCCATCGAATTTACAAGGGCTCGAAATAAAACCGCGTATTCAAAAAATGGGGCAAAAAGCTTCGGTTCAGAATGAGGTAATTTTTAAAGATGTCGAAATTCCGGTTGCTAATCGTTTGGGACAGGAAGGGTACGGATTCTCAATAGCGATGCGGACATTTGACAGGACACGCACGGGTGTAGCGGCTTTAAGCCTTGGAACTGCACGTTCTGCTTATAAAATCTCAAAAGAATGGGCTCAAAAAAGAGTTCAGTTTGGAATGCCGATTGCCGCAAATCAGGCAATTGCATTTATGCTTGCAGATATGATAACCGCTATTGAAACTGCACGGATGATTACCTGGCGCGCAGCGTGGGCTTATGATAATAAACAAAAAGATGCTTCATTGCTTTCCGCTATATGTAAAATGTATGCTTCCGATATCGCTATGAAAGTTACTACCGATGCTGTGCAAATAATGGGCGGAGAAGGGTATTCTTCGGATTATCCGGTTGAAAAAATGATGCGCGATGTGAAATTATGCCAGATATATGAAGGGACAAACCAGATTCAACGAGTGGTAATTTCGAAGAGTATTCTAAAGGAACAAAAGAAATAAATTGCTATATTTGCATTATGAAAAGACAAGAAATTATTTTGAAAATAATCGAATATTTAAAGCATTATTATCCAATTAAAATAGGATTATTTGGTTCATTTTCGAGAGGTGAAGAAAAGCCGGATAGTGATATAGATATATTGGTTTCATTCAAAAATACTCTATCGCTTTTACAAATAATAAGAATAGAAAGAGAATTATCTGAAATAGTTGAAAGAAAGATTGATATATTGACAGAACCCGCTTTAAAAAATCAAAAATTAAAAGAATACATTAATAAAGATCTTAAAATTATTTTTGAATGAATAAGGATGATTCAATATACATCGAACATATACTCAAATGTTTACAAGATGCTGTTATCAGGCAATTGGAGATTATTGGTGAAGCTACAAAAAAAATTTCTGACAATTTAAAAGAAAAACATCCGGATATTCCATGGAAAGATATAGCAGGAATGCGGGATAAACTTATTCATGACTATATTGATATTGACCTTTCCGTAGTTTGGAAAACTGCATCTGAAGATGTACCGTTTCTAAAAAATTTATTGAATGATGTTTAATATGATTCAATGACATGATACATTGAAATTGACAAAATGATTATTGATAACCGGATAATCACCATCACAATTTGAAGCAAATATAATGCAAAAAATCAAAATAATATCGGTCAATCTTTCAGAAAAGACAGGAACGATAAAGAATCCTGCAAATTCAATTTCTTTGAACAATAAGGGTGTAAAGGGTGATGCTCACGCCGGAACATGGCACAGGCAGGTGAGCTTACTTGGAAAAGAAAGCATTGAAAAATTTGAAGCATTGGCAGGAAGGAAATTTCAATGCGGCGAATTTGCTGAAAACATCACTACCCAAGGTATGATACTATATCAGACGACTCCTCTGGACCGGTTTTACAATGAAAATATTGAATTGGAAGTGACACAGATAGGTAAACAATGTCATGGCGACGTTTGTGCTATTTTCAGGGAAGTAGGTAATTGTATAATGCCCAAAGAAGGTATTTTCTGCAGAGTAATTAGATCAGGCAAACTTAAAACCGGCGACGAACTGGAATATCACCCCAAAGTATTCAGAACTGTAATTATTACATTAAGCGACCGCGCCAGTTCAGGGGAATATAGCGACAGAAGCGGTCCTAAAATAAAAGAGCTTTTGGAATCATATTTCATTGAAAAAAAGAAACTATATGAAATTGAAAATATTTTACTGCCCGATGATGCAAGAAAATTAAAAACATATATTCATAAGGCGTTAAAGCAAAAAGTTGATTTTATTTTTACAACCGGTGGAACGGGAATTGGCCAAAGGGATATTACTCCTGATATTATCAGACCATTAATAGAAAAAGAAATTCCGGGAATTATGGAGATGATTCGCATTAAATACGGGCAAGAAAAACCTAATGCTTTGTTAAGTCGCAGTATTGCCGGAGTAAGTGGAAAAACTCAAATATATACACTGCCGGGAAGTGTAAAAGCAGTAAATGAATATATGAATGAGATATGTAAAACCTTGGAACATATTGTATTTATGCTGTATGGTTTGGATATCCATTGATGAATTTACTGAACAGTAATGCTTACCGGTTCGGAATCAGGAAGTTTATTGACACTATCGCCTTTAAATTTTAATGAATACTTTCCAGGATTTGTAATTTTATATCCTTTTTGTAAATCTATTTCGGAGGGAATCATTTGCATATTTCCTAATGTAATATATTCAATTTCCGTAGGAGGCATCCTCTGAAAATTTTGACCGGAGTAATCAAGCCGTTTTCCTTGTTCATCAATAATCTCAAAAAAATCTGCAATAAACTGACCTTCAAGAGGACAATTTCGTTTACAGAATTTTATCTCGTTGTTGCTGACGTTTGTAATTTCAAAACGAATAATTATTGCAGTATCTAAATCATAAATATCTTGAAGAGGTTTCAGTGAAACAATAATTTTTCCTAAATCGGCTTCAGTAATATTCTGACTAAAACTTTTAATAACAGGAAAATTTAAGAAAAAAATTGTAAATATTGATAGTGTAAAAATACCGTTGTATATTTTTGGTTTCATAGTAATTAGTTTTAAATTAATAACATATATAAATCAAAAAGCATACCAAAATTTTATACTTCGACTGTTTGAGTTTGCAAAAAAAGGCAAACTCAAACGCTCAGTATAACTGAAACTAAACAGCTTTGTAGTTGCAAACCTGTTAAGTTTCAGTATAATTATTCACCCGGTTAGAAAAGACGCCAAGTTGATTGCGGTTTGGTTTGAAACCTCACTTAATATTCCTCAACGGGTTCACTTAACATCTGAAAAGGAATATCTATCATTGCTTCCATATCTTTACCGGCATCGAGAATATCTTCATCAATATAATACCAGTTTATAATTACATTTTTGGTATTAATTTGTGTAGTTTCTAATTTTTTCAAAATTTTAAAAAGCCATCTTGATGTGCTTGTATTGAAATATTCCAGCCGGATGTTAACAGTAGTAAATTTGGCTGGAGCTTCATTATAATAATTAATCCATTCATATAAAGGTTGATAAAAACCAGTAGAATTTTCAATTGTTGATCTTCCACTGATTTCAATCAGTCCTTTATCCGAATCAAAATTTATTGCAGGATTGCGATCGTCCCCTTCGATAAATATTTTCTTCATTATTATCCTCTTATCAGATTAATAGGTAAATTCATCAGTGATTTTAAATCTTGTCCTGTTTCGAAAATATCATCATCTTTATAATACCAGATAATTTTAAGCTTATTACTCTGAATATGAAAGTTCTCAAATTTTTTAAGAAATTTCATTAACCAGACAATTGAAGTTGAATTGATAT
>JACQWN010000683.1 GCA_016209245.1 Bacteroidia bacterium | reverse complement strand
GAATTATTATTACCTATTTTTCCACGGGAAACAATATTAATTACACCTCTCATAGGTGTATATGAGCATGACGATACCATATTTTATTTACAGAGCGGGCTACCGATATACAGCCATCCAAAAGAGAGTGTTGATCATTTTCGGTATTTTACAGCGAAGTTAATTACTTTAAAACGATGTAGACAGACGGATATAGTAAATGCATTCCATGTTTCATCGGATAGTGTAGCACGGAGTGTAAAGCTTTTCCAAGATGAAGGAGAATCTGGTTTTTTTGGTGAAGACCAACGTCATGGAAAATCGCATAAGATGTTACCGGAACGCATCGCCCGTATCCAAAAGATGTTAGATAATGGTGTAAGCGGATACAGAGCTGCAAAGAAAGAGAAAATTTCAGAGGGGACTATCCGGTATTGGATAGCAAAGGGAAAGATAAAAAAAAACAATAAACAGTACCGAAAACCAGACCTGTCAAACTGAACCGACCACACGAAATGAACGAGACGAAGCTGATTTGCAAACCACATTGGGTATTGGATTTGCTACTACCCGAACAGAAGAACGAATTTTAGCGGCGGTAGGTGTGTTACCGGAAGCGCCAAGTATTTTTCAACCTCATGAAGCGATACGTTTTGGGGGAATCCTGACGAGCGTGCCTGCGCTGTTCAGCCAGGGATTATTCACAGCAAAAAACATTTATAAATCGTGGGAAAAAGGCTATTACAGCCTAACTCATATTTTACTGACCTTAGCCTTTTTGTATTTATTACGGATAAAAAATCCCGAGCGGTTAAAAAATAGTCCCGTAGGCGAATTAGGTAGGCTCATTGGTCTGGATCGGGTACCTGAAGTAAAATGTCTCCGAAAACGAATAGCAGATATTGTATCCTGGAAAAAGGCTACGGAGTGGGAAAATTCTCTATCAACAACTTGGATAACCGACCATGAATGTATCTATTTCTATATAGACGGACATGTCCGGGTGTATCATGGAAAAAAAGCACGCTTACCCAAGAAATTTGTATCGCGTCAGAAACTATGTCTTGCCGGTACTACTGAATATTGGCTCAATGACGAGAAGGGATTACCATTAATGTGTGCTATTGGTGAATTAAACGAACGATTAAAACAGGCTATAGAAGAAGTCATACTTACCCTGATAGAAGAAACGTGTTCATTAGTCAGTGAAGAAACTCTTAAGAACAATCCATTACTGCCACGTTTTACACTCATTTTTGACAGGGAGGCTTATGAACCTAAATTCTTTCAATATCTATGGGAAAAGTACCGGGTAGCGGTAATTACCTATCGTAAAAATGTCAAAGATAAATGGGACGAAAAAGACTTTCATGGTATTAATTGTCAGTCAAATAACAAGAATGTTATTATGCAATTATGCGAGAAAAAAGTAACCATGGATGGATATACATTTAGAGAAATACGCAAGCTAAATAACAGTGGTCATCAAACCAGTGTTATTGCCACCAATTGGATAATCAAAACCGAGGACGTGGCGGTAAGAATGTTCGGACGATGGCTACAGGAAAACTTCTTTAAATATATGATTGCCGAATTCAGTTTCGACAGAATAATAGAATATGGAGCAGAAATAGTTAGTAAAGACATAAAAATAGTTAATCCTGAGTACTCCGTTCTATCGCAAAAAATCAAAAAGCAACGAGAAAAAAAGCGTAGAGTGGAAGCGGAATTGTACGAATTGGTAAGCAAAACTTTAGATGACCCGATTGACGAGATAAAACAGGTCACAGAAAAACAGTACGCATTACAGGAAAAAATTAATTTGTTCGGAGAAGAAGTTGACGAATTACTTGCAAAACGAAAGATAATACCATCGAAAATACCTTTAGGTGATATGCCGGAAAATGTGCGTTACAATAAATTAAAAAAAGAAAGTAAATTGTTTATCAACATCATTAAAATTATTGCATATAGAGCGGAAACGGCTCTTACCAACATGATTGCGCCATATTACAAAAATGCATATAAAGAAGGACGAATGTTGATAAAAGAACTATTTCAAGCAGATGCCGACTTACTGCCCGATTATGAAAATAATACTTTGTCTGTAATTATTCATTCATTAGCCACGCCCAGATCAAATACAGCTATTGAGGATCTCTGTATCATACTCAATGATACTGAAACGATTTTTCCTGATACAAATCTTAAAATGATTTTAAAAACATCATCCTCAAATATAAATCATGGATTTTCTTAATTTTGTTGCGGTTTTATTTTGCGAGAGGTCAGGTGTTCTGAAATTAAAACTGTCCGTAAGATTGTGATAACTTATTTCTTTTGCAGCATTTGATAATAAAAATAGCGCCAGATTTTTTATAGTCATCGGATTACGTATGCCATACCTGACAATAATATCTCTGTTAATTACATCATTAAATAATTCCTGAAGAATCCTTCTGTTTTTGAATTCCAGGAATTCCGGGAATCCTCCGTTATTCAAATATTCATAGAACGATTTATTACCTTTGGGCATTCCCGAAAAAGTAAGGAATTCTTTATATGAAAAGGGGAATAGTTCATAATCTATATGTCTCCCTGTAAGTCAGGAATGCATAATTTGTCTTAACAGCGTACTTTTCCCAGAGCGCCTGACACCTGAAATTATTATAGCATGCCGGGATTTCGTATCAATTATTTTTTGTATGTTCCGCGGAATTATATTCTCGTTCCCAATAAGTTCTTGCTTTTGCAGCTCGACAACTTTTCTTAGAGCATCTTTTAGAATCATATTTTCAATATTAATGCACAAAAGTTTTCATTAGTAATGCACAAAAATAGAAAATATAGTTAATAAATCAAAATAAATAATACCGGTTACCTTTTTATTTGGTGCAAAAAACAACCTTTAAGTTAATTAAACGTCTATTTATAAAAACTGTTTATCTTAAAAATTGCATTATGAAAAAATTACTGTTTTCCGCCTTAAATATAGCCTTCCGAATACTTTTTAATAAAAATTTTTATTTGAATTGTTTGTTGATTAGTCTTGCACTATTATCAAGTACATCATCAGCTCAGGATGTCCAAGCCGAAAACAAAACTTCTGGGAACAGACAATGGACAAGCGCCAATCCTTTTCAGACCGATGTGTTTATTGAGAATTACGGACAGTTCGATTCCCGCATAAAAGCGACTGTTCCAGTAAAATATGCAGTAAACAATGCTGATAAAATATTTTTTACTGCTTATGGTCTGATATACAGGGTGGACAAGGTTGAACCCCTGTCTGAAAAAGAACGGGAAGAAATTGAACATGAGACCGGTAAAGAACAAAAAGGAAAATCTGAAACTTTTTATGTTTATATGAATTGGGCTGGTAGTAATAAGGTTGCGGAAATTGAAGCTAAAGGACAAACCGGAGGATATTATACATTCGGCGATAAAGGTTATGAATATATAAAGGCGAAAGGATATAAAAAGCTTACCTATAAAAACCTTTATCCCGGGATAGATGTCGAATATTCCATTCCTGAAAAAAAAGGCGGAATAAAATATACGGTAATTGTTCATCCCGGAGCAGACATGAGCCGGGTGCAAATGCATTATTCAGGAGATATAAAAAATATTGACCGGGACCATGATGGAAATATAGTTATTACAACAAAAGCAGGTAATATAATTGATCATGCACCGGAAAGCTTTTATGAAGAAACCGGCAAAACGGTTTCCTCTTTTTTTGAGTTAGATGGTTATAATGTCCGGTTCTATTTACAGTCAGAATATGATAATTCAAAAACTGTATTAATTGATCCCTGGACCACCACTCCTGCCACTCTTACGACCGACAACTGCGCCTATGATGTGGCTTCGGATGATTTCGGAAATATTTTTATCTCCGGAGGATCATCTCCTTTTAAACTCGCTAAATATAACAGTACAGGAACCTATCAGTGGACATTTACCTGCCCTGCCGGCTGGGGAGATGCATCAGGTTATATGTGTTACTCCAAGTTCTGTATTTTTCCAAATTCCGGTACGACTATTATCGGAGAAGGGTGGTATAACATGGGACCAAGAGTGATGAAAATCAATACCGGCGGAACGCTTGTATTAACTTCTCCATCTTTTCTTAACAACGAGGAAATATGGGTGATGTTTTATAACCGGTGTATAGGTAAATTGATGGGATTCGGAGGAGGTACTCAAAACGAAAATAATCTTCAGCAAATAGCAGATACAAATTTGACAAGCAGCATTGTCAATAACTTCAATGGTTATTTTGGTCCCGGCAATGATATTGCTGCCTCCGTAATGGATATCAATGGAGATTTCTATGCGCTGATGGCATCCGCCAATGCAAGTAATAATCAACTGTTGAAATGTCTCGTAGCAAATGGTTACAATCCTCCTTTAGCATGGGATGTCCCTTCCGGGTATATATTTATGGAAATCATCAATAATGGGATACCAGGTCTGAATTATTCGATAACATCAGCATGTTCTGACAGAGCTAATGCCTTGGCCCTTAACAGCAGTTATCTCTTCAGTTATGACGGAAAAATCTTGAAAGCATGGAATAAAACCAACGGCGCTTTACTCGGTTCTGTTGTTGTTAATGCCGGTTATGCGGAAGGACAAAACAGAACACACGAAGGCATTGCAGTAGATGAATGTAATAATATATGGGTAGGTGGTGTTAATATGATCCATGTTTATTCGTTTAACGGAACCACGTTTACTCCCGGAACATCAATTACTGCAAACATTACCGGCGAAGTATTTGATATCAACCTCAATGCTTCGCTGAATCTTCTCGCCGCTTCAGGAGTTAATTTTCTAACCACACTAATCGCCCCCCAGTGCGGAGTATCGCTGACAGTTACCGATACTTCTTCAGGAACCTGTTCAAACGGTACTGCTTCAGTTATGGTAACTGGAGGCACCGCTCCATATCATTACCTCTGGAGTACCGGCGACACTACAAGTACCATTACCGCTCCTCCGGGTACTTATTATGTAACCGTAACCGACAATTCCTGTATCCTGCATGTCGCAATTGATACAGTCGTTATTGCCCCAATAGCTCAATTCAATACAAGCATGTCGCAGACCAATGTCAGTTGTAACGGCGGAAACAACGGAACAGCAACTATTACTGTTACCGGCAGCACCGGACCTTATACCTATCTATGGAACGATCCATTGCCGGCACAATCTACGGCTACGGCAACCGGACTTACAGCAGGTGTATGGACTGTAACTGTGACAGACAATGCAGGATGTTCATTACCGGTCAATGTCACCATTACCGAACCTGCTGCTCTTCTTTCGGCAACAACCGTTATTACTGATGTTTTATGCTACGGACAATTAAACGGTGCAATTGATTTGACAATTGCTGGAGGAACTTCGCCATATAGTGTTGTCTGGAGTTCCGGTCAAATAACCGAAGATTTAGGTAATATCCCAGCAGGAAATTATACGGTAACAATTACCGATGCAAACGGATGTACTTATTCTTCAAGTTTCACGGTTAACCAACCGAATCAAGTAATCGCACAATTTACTGTCAATGATAACAGTCAGTGCCTGCCGGGCAATTCCTTCATTTTTACCAATACAGGTTCAACCGGCGTAAATATTCAATATAACTGGAATTTTGGAGGTGACGGTACTTCTACACTTCAAAACCCTGTTCACTCTTTTTTAAACACTGGAATCTATAATATTTCTCAAACTGTTTCATTTAATGGAACTTGTCCGCAAACTGCTACAATGAATATATCCGTTAATAACGGTCCGCAAGCTAATTACCTTACCGATATCGAAGATTGCTACATGGATTGTAACGGTAGTATTACGGTAAATCTCATTGGTAATTTCCCTTTTAGTTATTTATGGAATAACGGACAAACAACCCAAACGGCTACAGATTTATGCGGTGGGAATTATATAGTAATAATAACTGATGGAAATGGTTGTACTATTAACGATACCATACAACTTGCCTCCATGCCTGAATTATTTTTTACTAATGCAGGTTCAACCCCCGTATCATGCTTTGGGTATAACGACGGAACTGCAGGTGTATCTGCCGGCGGCGGCTCCGGACTAGGAACATATACTTTTCAATGGGATGCAAATACCAATTTTCAGACATCAGATATTGTATATTATTTGCCGGCAGGAACTTATTATGTAACCGTAACCGACAATTTCGGCTGTACAATTGATACATCAGTGATTGTATCCGGACCTTCTATGGTTACTGTTTCTACTACCGGTGTATCATTGCTATGTAACGGACAATCGGGAACTCTCTCTGCATCAGCAAATGGAGGCAGCGGACAACCTTATAGCTATCGTTGGTTTACCTTTCCGCCTCCCGACACTATCTCGTCAGAACAAACAATTATAATAAATCCTGTAAGCAATTCGGCATATTATGTAATCGCTATTGATGCTGTAAATTGCAGAAGCTTGCCCGATACGGCCATTGTTAGTGTTCGTCCACCACTCAATCTTACCCTTGAATGCTTAAATCCATATTTATGTCCAGGCGATACAGCCGTTATTTCTATTATTCCGGAAGGAGGCACCGACGGGCCGTATTATATCTATCAAACTGATGGTTCTGAACAGAATATTATCGGAACAACATTTTCACTTATCCCTGATGATGATACTACTATTTTCATAACTCTCAAAGATGGTTGCTCCATTCCTGTACAACAAACCATTAATTTATTTATTTACGATCCCCCGCCTGTTACATTAAGTGCAACACCTTTAGCACACTGCCAGCCGGCTACTATACAGTTTTATGCAAATACTACCGCACAAGGATTGATTTTCCTGTGGAACTTCGGCGATAATAATGAAAGCAATATTTCCATGCTGCAAAATCCGCAACATGATTATGAAGACCATGGTGTATTTGATATTACCATGCAGGTTACTACACCCGAAGGTTGTGTCTTTCACTATCCTGATAAAGAAAACGCTCTTCAAATCATTATTTTCCGCACACCATTAGCGAATTTTGAACCTAATGATGATGAAGCGAATCGTGTCGAACCTGTAGTCTATTTTACCAACATGTCAATTCCATTAACCGACTATTATATTTGGGATTTCGGCGATGGAAACAGTTCTGACGAACTTCATCCACAACACACATATCCCGATAACCCAAGAGAATATACTGTACAATTAATAGCTATTAATCCCGAAAGAGCCGAGTGCAAGGATACTATAAAACATGTTATTGAAATCAGCGAAATTTTTACTTTTTATGCTCCATCTGCTTTTATGCCTGACGGTATAAGCAATGAAAATAAAGCTTTTAGAGTTTATGGACACGGAATTGACAATAACCATTTCCATATCCTTATTTACGACCGTTGGGGAGAAATAATCTTTGAAACCTTCAACTACCAGCATGGTTGGGACGGTAAAATAAAGAACGGGAAATTCGCCCCTAATGGAGTATATACCTGGTTGGTTACCTTCAGAGATATTCAGCAAAATCAGCATCAGAAGTCAGGAACCGTTACATTAATAAGATAGTTAACCTGTCCATCTAATTTAGTTCAAAAAATTTATTTTTCACTTTTTTTATATTATATTTACTGTTTGAAAGAAAGCGATATTTTTTTGGTTCTATGTGAAAAACGTGTGCCTAAAATATATAAATGAAGGTAAAATATATCAACCCCAATCCCGCCTGAGGCATGGCTGAAATTTACACCGTGTAAAGTATAACACATTTGTTAGTAACATTTTTGTTAGTAACATTTTTGTTAGTAACATTTTTGTTAGTAAAAATTAATATATATCTTTGCAGTGTTAATTATAGATATTATTTATGGAGAATCCTTTTGAATATGGGAAAGTCGTAAAAGGCGATACATTTACCGACAGGGCAAATGAAATAAAAAAATTGTCGGATAATATCAGAAATAAAATCAATACAATTATTATTTCTCCAAGGCGATGGGGCAAGAGTTCGCTTGTAAGGAAGGTTGCTTCATTATTAAAAAAAGAATTTCGATTTTGCTTTATTGACATGTTTAATATCCGTAATGAAGAACAATTCTACGACATTTATTCAAGCGAGATAATAAAGTGCGCTTCAAATAAAGTAGAGGAGTGGACTAATATCACAAAAGAATTTTTATCCTTGCTCGTTCCAAAGATATCATTTGGTATTGACCCAAATACTGATTTTTCTGTTGAGCTAAACAAAAAGGTGAAATCCGATTCATTTATTGATGTCTTGAATCTACCGGAAAAAATTGCAATAAAGAAAGATATTAATATTGTAGTAATGCTTGATGAATTTCAAAATATTTCTTTTTTTGATGATCCGCTTTTATTTCAAAAAAGGCTAAGGGCGCAATGGCAATATCATAAAAAAACTATATATATCATTTATGGAAGCAAACGGTCAATGCTATCGAACCTGTTCGAAAACAAATCAATGCCTTTTTATAAGCTCGGAGATACAATTTATCTTGAAAAACCGCATAGACAAAATTTAATTAAATATATTGTCATTCAATTTGAAAAAACCAAAAAGGTAATTGATAAATTATTGGCAGAACAGATTGTCGGATTAATGCAATGTCATCCATATTATATACAACAATTAGCATCAATTATCTGGAACAACACTGAAAAGGCGGTCAATGTTCAGATTTTCGAAAAATCAATCAACGACCTTATTAATCAAAACTTACTTTTATTTGAAAAAGAGTTTGAATTACTTAGCAATTACCAGGTAAATTTATTAAAGCTTTTAATTGATAACAATTTCAAAAGCATATTTGCAAACGATAATATTGAAAAATATAATCTTGGAAGCTCATCGAATATAAGCAGAATTCTAAAATCGTTAGAAAACAAAGGTATCATTGACCGTTTTACAAAAAATATTTTCTTTGATGATCCGGCCTTCCAGCTGTGGCTGAAAAGAATATTAAAATAAATTTAAATGATTTTTGTAACAGGCGGAACTGGACTGATTGGCTCACACCTTCTTTTTGACCTTGTTAGCATGGGAGAATGGGTGCGGGCTATTGTACGGGATGATAAAAATCTCGCCGTAGTTCGCAAAATTTTTGGTTATTACACTGACCGTGCCGACGAGTTGTTCGGCAGGATAGAATGGGTTTATGGGGATATTCTTGATTATGATGCTCTGCTTATTCAGATGCAGGGAGTGAAACAGGTTTATCACGCCGCGGCATTAATTTCTTTTCATCAATCCCACAACGACAATGTAATGAATACGAATATTCAGGGAACTGTCAATATCGTTAATGCTTCGCTTGAGAATAAAATTGAGAAACTGTGTCATGTCAGCTCTATTGCTACCTTAGGTTCACCAATCAATGGTGAACCGATTGATGAACATACGGAATTTGAGCATCATGGCGACCATTCCACATATTCTAAAAGTAAATATTATTCCGAGCTGGAAGTATGGCGCGGTATTTCAGAAGGACTAAATGCTGTAATCGTTAATCCCTCCGTAGTGCTTGGACCGGGTCACTGGCAAAGACATAGCTCCGCTTTTTTTAATCTTGTCTGGAACGGTATGAAATTTTATACAACCGGCACTAACGGCTATGTTGATGTCAGGGATGTTGTACAATGTATGACACAACTGATGAACAGCGATATTTCGGCAGAACGGTTTATTCTCTCTTCTGAAAATCTTTCCTACCGGGATATTCTCAACATGATATCCGGTGCATTTAATAAACGCCGCCCTTATATATATGCTTCCCCTTTTGTTTCAAGCATTGCCTGGCGGCTGGAAAAAATCAGAAGCTTATTTTCAGGGACATGTCCCAGAATAACCTGTCGAAGCATGAAAACCGCACATATAAAACAATTATACTCAAATAAAAAAATTATAAATGCCATTCCGTATAAGTTCAGAAAAATTGATACGGCAATTCATGAGATTGCAGAGCTATTCATGAGGGAACAAAATTCAACAAATAAATAGTGATGAAACAACCTTGGCAAATAAATACCGAAAGATTGGCAAATGATATTATTGAATGTGCCAAAAGCATACGTTCTCAAAACGGCAGTGAAGAAGATCTCAAAATGAAGGTTGAACCATTGCTTCAAAAAGCTTTCAAAGAAATTGGCGTTGATATTGATATTGTGCAATATGAAAAAACATTTACAAGCTTTAAAGGAAAAAGAGACGCCGTTTACGGATATTTAACTATCGAATATAAGAAACCGGGCGAACTATCAAACAGAACTAAAATTGAAAAATTAATTAAACCGCAAATACAACGTTATTTAAGCGAACAAGCGGTTCAGTTCGGACTACAAAAAGATGATTTTTTAGAAAAAGCAGTAGGAGTCATAATTGATGGGGAAAAAATAATTTTTATCAGGTTTACAAAAAGTCCGACAATTTTACAGACACCGATTCCTATTGAAATAGAGCAAAAGGAACTTTTTCCATACTTACCTGCCGGACAGGGATTTCAGAGCCAAGGTCCTTATCCTGTAAGTAAATCGAGCATATCCAATTTATTGATATATGTAAGAGCGTCTGCCCGCAGGCCACTTACTTCAATAGAATTAGCCACAGTTTTTTCACCAACCTGCTCAATTACACAAAGAGCGATATCTGAATTATATTCCAAAATTACAATGTCTACAAGAAGGCAGGTTCCCGCAAGGATAAAGGCGTTCTATGATGAATGGAAAAAAATTTTTGGAATTGTTTATGGTCAGGAGCTGGAAAAGGCGGAAAAGACAGCGGAAAAAGCTGCACAGTTATATCAAATGCCAGGTGGCACACACTTACAACAACTTTTATTCTCAATTCATACATTTTATGCTTTTTTAATGAAGCTTATAGCTATTGAGCTTATTTCATTACAAAGGGAAAGCACAATTACTTCATTCGTTAAGGATTTGTCCGCATCAGATGATAAAGAACTGAAAGAAAGATTAATTTACCTGGAAAGCGGTGCAGATTTTGTTCATCAGGGAATAGAAAATTTTTTAGAAGCGGATTTTTTCTCATGGTATCTTGATGCCTGGAATAAACAATTAGCAAATATTTTTCGTGATATAGTAAGGTTGTTTTCCGATTTTGAGCCGGCAACACCGATTTTAGAACCGGAATGGACAAAAGACCTGTTACAAAATCTATATGAGACAATAGTTCCACAGGAATTGCGACATGATTTAGGCGAGTATTACACGCCCGATTGGCTTGCCGGCTATGTAATTGATAAAAGCGGTTATACAGGCAATCCAGACGTAAAAATTCTTGATCCTGCTTGTGGTTCAGGTACCTTTTTAATCCAAGCGATAGACCGCGTAATAAAAAACACTTCTGAACAAAAAAATATTGATTTAAGACAAACTGGTGAGCATATTCTTAATAATATCGTTGGGTTTGATATAAATCCATTAGCAGTTCTTACCGCCAGAACCAATTATCTTATCGCTTTTTCAAAATTTATTCCTTTTGTCAGGCCAATAATTATTCCTGTATATCTCTGCGATTCCCTACTCGCTCCGACCAAATATGAAGAGGAAGGTGAAATACAGTTTGAAAATGAAGTTGTTTTCAAAACAACAAAATGTGATTACAAATTTCCTGTCTCAATTCAAAACAAAGAATATATTGATAGATTCACTTCAAAAATAGATATTGCGTTAAGAGGGAAAATTAAACCCGTTGAGTTTGAAAAACAATTACAAAATGAATTTAGTCTTCCAGATGAAGATATAAATCTTTTATCTGAAATTTATAAACAAATCAAAACATTGGATGATAATGGAAAGAATGGTATTTGGGCAAAATATATCAAGAATGCATTTGCGCCCGTCTATCTTGGTAAATTTGATTTTGTAATTGGTAATCCACCATGGATAAGGTGGGATTTTCTTTCGGATGATTATAGAAAAGCGACTCTCAAATTGTGGCAGAAATATGGGCTTTTTTCACTCAAAGGTTATGAAACCCGACTTGGCGGAGGAAAAAAAGATTTTTCAATGTTGTTCACTTATGCTTGTGCTGATAATTATTTAAAAGATAGCGGGATTTTAGGTTTTGTCATTACAATGGAAGTTTTTAAGTCTAAAGGTGCGGGTGAGGGATTCAGACAATTTAAGTTTAAATATAATAATACAGATGTTTCTTTAAAAGTGTTAAGCATGGAAGATATGGTTGATTTAAAACCATTTACTGCAGCGAATAAAACATCCATATTCTTTTTAAGAAAATGTGAAAAAACGACTTACCCTGTTCCATCTGTTGAGTGGACGCGAAAAAAAGGTATCGGTAGAATTTTACCAAAGTGGAACATTGAAACAGTGTTATCAAATTCTGAAAGAAAAGAAACTAATGCAATTCCCATTAAACCTGATAAAATAAATTCTGCATGGCAGACCGCACCACTATCAAAATTAAAAATTTATGATAAATTGAATGGAAAAAATGCATATAAAGGATTTACAGGCGCTTTTACTACGCCTTATGGCGTTTTTTGGTTAAAAATAAAGGAAGTAAGGCCTGATAAGCTGCTCTTTGTTGAAAATCTCCATCAAAGAGGAAAATGGGAGATAAAACTTTCACCCGCTCAAATAGAATCGGATTTAGTGTTTCCTGCGGTCAGTGGCGGTGAAATAGTTAAATTTGGTATAAAAGATAATTTTTATCTCTTAATATCGCAAGATCCCAAAAAAAGACGAGGTTATGATGAAGAATATATGCAGTATAAATATCCATTGACTTATGCATATTTGGTCCCATTTAAGGATATACTCATCAAAAGGGCAGCGTATAAAAAATATTTTTGTAAAGAAGGAGAACCATTCGCTCCATTTTACTCCCAGTTTGATGTTAGCGAACTAACTTTCTCAAAATATCGTGTTACTTGGAAACAGATGGCATCAAAGATGTCAGCAGTTGTATTGTCAAGTGTTAAAACCGATTTTGGAACGAAACCAATGATTTCAACACATACAACCGCATTTTTTTCAACCAATACCAAAAATGAAGCCCATTATCTCTGTGCAATTCTCAATTCAGAAATAGTAAATAATTTCATCAAAAGTTTTTCAGCGGCAGGGCGTGGGTTTGGAACACCATCGGTAATGGAAAATCTTGCTATTCCCGAGTTTAGCCGTAAAAACAAAATTCATAAAAAACTTGCTGAACTATCGGAAAAAGCGCATAATTTTGTCAAAAAAAATGCAGATATTTCGGATATAGAAAAACAAATAAATATGGAGGTGCTAAAATTATGGAATATAAAATCTTAAAACCGCGCGATAGCAGATATCCAAAAAAACTTAAAGAGAGGTTGGGTAAAGAATGCCCTGAAAAAATTTATTATTACGGACCGTTAGAGTTTCTTGATAAATTTACTATGGCAATAATTTCTTCCGATATTCACGGAATAGGCTTGATGGCGGCAAATCAGGTTTTGTTCACTATAAGAGAATATAAAATGAACTATATTGGCTCGCATCATTCAAATATGGAAGCAGAAATTTTTCGTCTCGGACTATGGCATAAATGTCTCAATACTTTAACGCTGTTTTCTTCCAAAGGATTACAAAACGAAAGTTACGAGTCATTTTTGTTAGACAGGTTTTATCCGCCAATGCATACCTTCCCTGAAAGGAATGAATATTTTCGCCGGGCAAAAGACGGGGAACTGCTTATGTTATCAATATCAGAACCAGATGTAAAAAGACAGTTGCGACAAAATATAATAAAAAGAAACTGGATAACCTGTAACCTTGGTGATATTGTTTTTATTCCTTGTGGTGAAAAGGGTTCAAAGACATTTACGATGGCGAAAAAGCTCATAAAAACCAATATCCCTGCCTTTACCACCGACAGTGAAGAAAATATTGATCTTCATCAGCTCGGTATTCCGGTATACAATCGTAAAACAGTCCGCAAATTCATAGAAGAAAGAGGTGCGCCAATACTTACTAAAGAAGATCTAAACCCAATGGTGTATATAAATATGGAGAACCCGGAAAGCAAACCTGCCCAAACACAACAAAACCAGGATAAACAACAGGAAAGCATTGATAAGAAAGAAAATATTCAATTAACTTTAGGTTTTCCTGAAACATCATAACCTGAATTATTCATAAATTAAATTTGAAAATATATCAATAGCCCCGTCCTTTAGGGCGGGGACTCAAAATAAACATAGAGTCACCTCCCCCGCAAAATTTGGAAAATTTGGCATTTGAAAAATGCTAAATTTTCCAAATTTTGCAGAGGTAAGGAAGTGGTTAATTCCTTTTTAAACCCCGCCCTGAAGGACGGGACTATTGATATTTTCGAGTTTATCTTGGGACTTTTATCTTGGAATGGTTCGGCATTGCTCACCACAAGTTTGGGATTTGGGGCTTCATTAAAAATTAGAGCAATTAGAATAATTAGAAATTTATCTCTGAATAATTTTGTTATACTACCCGAACAGTAACAGAATATTTAGATATTAATTTATTTCAACTCGAAGGAAGATTTTCCAATCTGTTTTTTATCAGCAAAAATATCCACAGAATATATTCCTTGAATAAGCTCCTGTGTTTTTTTCCAATATATGCAGATATCAATGTCTTTATTTTCATATTCAATTTCGCGCCGTTCGGTATAGGCAATCATATTTCCTTCGTAGTTAAATACATTATCCGGAGTATTGATAATTATCAGGCTGTCGGGCCTTGAAATTCTGAGAAAAACAGTTTTTGAGCCAGGTTTTGCAATTGGATTTTCCCTGACAGTGAAACATATCTTGAATTTATCAACTTTTTTAGCTTTTTCAACGGGCTTGCTTTTTTGATTGATAGCAAGCGCTGAAATATTTACAGCCTTCAGAACAGCGGCAATGTCAACTTTTTCTGACAAATCATCTTTCTCTTTCGCCAGGGAATCATAATCTTTTTGCTTGGCTTCATAGTCCGATTTAACAACTGTATATTTATCCTTATAAACATTTGCTACAGTATTAAGAGAATCAATTTGCCGGATATATCCTTTCATAATATCTCTGAGAAGCTCCAATTCCTCTTCATATTTTTTTTTCTGAACGAAACTAAAAGCTTTTACATTTTTAATTTCCACCATTAGATTTCTAATCTTTTCTTTTTCAGTGTCTAATTCAACTTTTAGATTTTCGTTGTCGGTCTCAAGTGCTTCATATTGCTGCAAAAGACCGGTTAGCTCGTCAGTAATCTGGTCTTTTTCGCTGTTTGTATCAACAAGTTTTATTTCTACAACTCTCTTTTGTTCTGAAAGCTGGCGGTAATAATATCCTAGAGCGACCAGGCAACCTGCCTCAAAAACGACAATTACCAAAAGAATAATTAAAAAAACGGTTTTAATTTTATTCCGTTTTTTTAAAATCGTAAAGTCGGGCGATTGAGAAATATTTTCTGTCATTTTTGTAAATTTTAGTAATAATTAGTTTTATGTTGCAAATATAATTCTACTTTGACTGATTATCTTATTATTTTATCTTTTCATGAATAGCATACGAAATCGCATCCCACCAGTCTATCTGGTTGGCAATGGTTTCGGTGATTTTTTCGACTTCCTCAGAAGATAATTCTCTTCTGATGAAAAGAATCAATATTCTCTTTAATGTATTGTAAGATTTCTTTTTGATTTAACTTTTTCATATTTTTTCTAAGGTTCAAATAAAATAAGTTCGGTTTCCTGTATTTCCTTCTTTACCATTGTGACATATTCAGATTGAATATCAATCCCAATAGAATTTCTTTTCATTCTTTTTGCTACTTTCAATGTAGTGCCTGAACCCATAAATGGATCTAGAACAGTATCGGACTCTTTAGTAAATAATTTTATAAACCATTCAGGTAATCCTTCAGGGAATACAGCGCTATGATTTTTATTATTGCAAACTGTTGCAAAATGTAAGACATTGGTTGGATATACTTTATCTCTTTTCAACCAATTTGAAATATTTTTTCCAAAGCCACTTCCACTTTTTGAATTATCTCTGATCTTGTCTGTTTCACTTAAATTTTTCAACCTGCCATTTGTCCAATCTCCTATAGGAAGCATTACTTCCTCCTGATACATATTAAAATTTCTTGTTTTATTGAATTGAATACATCGTTCCCATGCATCTCTGAAACGATTTGGCCATTTACCGGGATAACAATTTTTTTTATGCCAGATGAACTCCTCTGTCCATAACCAGCCTTGTTTTCGTAAAGCTAAAATTAATTCAATAACATAAGTGTGACGTTCTCCGTCTTCAGCTTTTTCTTTAATATTAAGAATAAAAGTACCTGTTGGCTTTAACAATCTTAATAATTCATTAGATATTGGCAGAAACCATTCTACATACATTTCCGGTTTTATTCCACCATAAGTATTTTTCCGACGGTCTGCATAAGGAGGTGAAGTAACTATTAAATCAATAGAATTATCGTCAAATTTTTTTAAAATTTCCTTACAATCACCTGATAATATCTGTGATTTAATTTCTTTCATACCATACATAATTTATGTGGTGGTGTGCGGGGCAAAATTAATTAAAACCGCTTTCGTTTTCTAATTCCATGCAGGGGATTTTAGAAATATTTATCAACAATGCTGCTTAATCATGTCAATAAACCTGTCAAAAAAAATATAAACATTTTCACTACTGCTTTACTATGCTTTGAAAAATATTCTATAATTTTGTAATCGTTTGTGAGTGTTTCTATCCTGATTAATTCAGAATAATACAAGTTGGTTCATTAGTGTAATTAAAATTATTAAAATTGTGGAATAATTTGATATTATGGACCGTCGCAGCAACATTATTGCAAATATTGACTGGCTATCGGTAGCTCTTTACCTTTCGCTGGTAATTCTGGGATGGATGAATATCTATGCCGCCGTTTATAATGAAGAACATCAAAGCATCTTTGATATTTCGCAAAAGTACGGCAGGCAATTACTTTGGATTGGCGCCGGACTTTTATGTTCCGTTATCATCTTTATAATTGACAGTAAATTTTATTCTTCGTTTGCTTATGTAATTTATGCAGTTGTAATTCTTGTTTTACTTTCTTCTTTAATATTTGGAAAAGAAATACATGGTGCACATGCATGGTTTCAAATAGGCGATTTTCATATTCAACCGTCGGAATTTGCAAAGTTTGCTACTTCGCTTGCACTGGCAAGGTTTTTATGTAATGAATATGTACAGTTGGACAAGATAACACCCTGGCGTGCCATCGGCGCTGCGATTATACCGGTAGGATGGATCGCTTTTTTTATAAACAGAATAAAAGGTGCATTAGCGCCCGTATTACTTATATTATTAATCCCGATTTCAATTATTTTGCTTCAGAACGATACCGGCTCAGCAATTGTTTATGTAGCATTTTTTCTTGTTTTATACAGGGAAAAACTTCCGGGTTTATATTTATTACTGGGCGTTTTTATTACACTTTTATTTTTTCTGACACTGCTTGCAAATCCTGTAAAACTTATTGCCGTCATTATTTTTATTGCATTTATAATGTACTGGTTAATACGAAAAAAAATAATTGAAACAATAGCAGGTTTAGGGATTTATCTTGTATTTACAGGTGGAATCGCCTTGATTAATTATTCAGGTCATTATTCATTTCCTTTACATCTTGT
>JACQWN010000682.1 GCA_016209245.1 Bacteroidia bacterium | reverse complement strand
TCGCAAAATTAAAATTGTTAAACTCTATGATACTACGCCTTTTATCACAGAAATATCAAAAAGACAGAGAAAAATATTTGAAGCTTTCAATATACCGCTAACTAAATTACATAGTTATTAACTAAAAAGGCATTTTAGGAATAAACGCGGATATGTTATTTCCCGGTCGTTAGATGAAAGGTCTTTAACCCTAACTTTTCTCCAGGGTTTTAAGAGATCTTCTGATAATTCTAACCCTTGGGATGTGGCGTGCAATTCAAAAAAATCTTTATGTATAATATTAGGGAAATTTTTATCAACTTTTAAATCGTTTATAGTAAGATTTATAGTAGCAAGGTGTGCAGGGAATTTAGCAATATCAACACCCCATAATGTATCAAGAATATCTTCATGCTTCAATTTAGCATTCATCATTTTTTTATGTTGGTAAGCACGAACTAAAAATGTGCCTGCACCACAGGCAGGGTCAAGAATTTGAGCATCTTCCGACTTTGAACAAAATCTTAAAATAATATCAACGATATTGGAATTAGTAAAATATTGCCCTAAATTGTGTCGCTCTTCAGCCGGAATTAATTTTTCAAAGATGTAACCAATAATATCGTAGCCGAGTTTGGAAAAATCGTATCTTAAAAAAATTTTACTTAAATTTTTTATTTCTGTAACAACTGTTTCATTATCGGGAAATGCTAGAGTATCAATAAAATCTGCTGAATAAATTGTTTCATAGTCAATTTTTTCAATGACATAGTTAAAATATGTCAGCAAAACTCTTTTAAGGAATCCGCCTTTTGTGAAATGTTCAGGGATAATTAAAAGTTCAAGTTCTTTTCTTTTTACCTGAAGGGCATTATAAAAGACAATTTTATTGATTAAAAGATAAGAGGTTTGTCGGGCGGCTTTAACAAAATCAATATCCTGACCTGTAAATTCCCACATCTGCTCCGTAAACCATTTTTTTAAATCCAAACGAAACTTTGGATTTTTATGGTATTCATCCTCAATAATCCTTTTATAATACTGTGATAATCTATTTACTTTATCATATAGACGCCAAACTAGGTGCTGGTCAATTTGTATTAATGGTTCAGGTTTTTTGCCGGTTGTAAATTCTGCTAAATCTGAAAGAAGTTTTTCTAAAGCTGTATATATATTATTACGGAATTTTGGCTGTTCAATATCGTTTATATCTTCAAGCAAAGAAAGTGTATATTGTCCGACGATTTGCTCTTCAAGTATTTTTAAAGAATTTACCTTCTCAGTATTAAACAGAATTAAAGATTGAAAATTAGACGTGCCAAAATATCTGACTTTCAGTTGCGTCGCTTTTTTTCTTGCAGGTTCTTTTAGATTTTCTTCATCATCGGGTTCATAAATCGGTTTCTTAAATTCCAGCAAACATATAATTTCATCACTATTCTTTTCTTTATAAATAATAATATCCGGTCGTTCCTTTTCTTTTGATATTATTTGCTCCACTTCAGCATTACCCAGAGATAAATTTTTATCTTTTATAATTATATTGAGCCATTCCGCTATTTTATCAGTAACGGTCCATTCGGTCTTGACAGCAAAATTTTCAACAGGAGTAGTTATTCTTATAGTTTTTTTATATGTTTACTTTTTTTCTTCATAATTGAACAAATTTAATTAAAATGTTCAAATCAACAAAAAATATTATAAAAGGCATTTTTCAAAATACCATAAATTTTCGTAATAGTTTTGATGAATATCGTTATGGATATAAAGGAAAATATTAATGCACTAAAAATTTCACTTCCACAATATCTCAAATTAGTGCTGGTTACTAAAACGCAACCGGATGAAAAAATTCTGGAAGCTTATAATGCCGGACAGAAAATATTTGGTGAAAACAAAGTTCAGGAGCTTATAACAAAAGCGAGCCGGCTGCCAAAAGATATTGAATGGCATTTTATAGGCCACTTGCAATCGAATAAGGTTAAATATATTGCTCCGTTTGTAAGCATGATACATTCTGTTGATAGTTTAAAATTATTGCAGATTATCAATAAAGAAGCACTAAGAAATAACAGAATTGTTGACTGCTTGTTTCAAATGTACATAGCACAGGAAGAAACAAAATTCGGCCTGACTCTCGACGAAATAGTAACGATTATTACTTCTTCCGAACTTAAAGAACTTAAAAATATCCGGATGAAAGGACTGATGGGAATGGCTTCATTTACTGAAAATAAAGAACAGGTACGGAGCGAGCTTCGGTTTCTTGCAGATACATTTAAAAAGCTCAAAGAGAAATATTATCATGATGATGATAATTTTAAAGAATTATCAATGGGTATGTCGGATGATTATACTATTGCAATAGAAGAAGGAAGTACAATTGCACGAATCGGCACATTGATTTTTGGGGAAAGAATGTAAATAACTTTAATATAAATTCCGCTTACACCATAATTCAAACAGAGGATCAACGAAGTCCTGCTTAATTTCATAAAAATCAATAATCTCTTTGTTTTCCAGTGCTTTTTTGATACGGGTTATATTCCCTGGTGAGCCGAGTCTGTATTTTTGAACTATTTCCTTGGAAGTAATCTGTATTTCATTATGTATCAATGCTCTTAAAAAATTGACCTGTAATTCTGACAGTGATTCAATTTCTTTGGCATACAATACATTATAGAATAGTAATAATTCGTCAAGCGATGAATCAATTACTGACCGGTCAGCGGTTTTCTTCGTATTTATCCACACATGGTGCGATAATTGCTGGATATGATATGGATGATTCTGTATTAATTCAATTATATATTGCGCTTGATTTTTTTCAATTTTTTTATTTGTTCTCTCAAATGTCTGCGTAATATATTTTACCCAATGCGTTTCATCAATTTTTTGCAGGAACATTAAATCGCCAAATTTATAAAACGGCATCGCCTGATTTTTAAATAATTCCGTTATAACATGACGCTTACTGCCGTATAAGCAATATGTAGTATTTTGCTGATTCTGCCAATGTGAACGCAGTTTTTGCTGGAAGCTTAATGAATCGGCATATGCAGCTATTTTTTGAAATTCATCAATGCAGATTACAAATCTGAGCTGTTTTTTCTTACCGATTTTATCAGGAAGCTCCAATATTTCGTCTACATTTCTTGCTAATTCTTTCCAATCAAAGTTTACCGAAAAATCTATTTCAGGATTTAAACCAATCGAGAAGACAGGCATAATTCGTCTGATAAATTCTTTTCCCGTCTTTATCCATTCTTCCCATTTCGTTGAAGAACTTTTTAGTAATTCACGGACAAGCACCTCATAGAATTCCTGTTCATTTCGAATATTAAACAGATCAATGAAAACAAAACGGAATTGCTTATAGTTTTTTTTACATTTATCTGCTGTCTTTTTAACCAGTGAAGATTTACCCCATCGCCTGGGCGATATAATAATTGTATTTATTCGGGCTGATAGATTAGCTTTTAATCTATGAATTTCATTTGCCCGGTTGATAAATGCATTACCGCTTACTATTTTACCAAATATAAAAGGTGATTCCATATATTCTTTTTGCAAATATAAACTTATGATTTTTATTATGCAACTTTGCATTATGCTTTTTTGCATAATTTTTTCGGTTTTAAACCAAAACGCTATATCATAATGATTTATCAGCTATTCATATCTTTATATTATATTTCATTTATAACATAATTCTACTATTTATATTATGCAACTCTGCATTATGCTTTTTTGCATAATCATATTCAACTTGTGTTATTTAGGGTTTGCTGAAAAAGTATATTATGACTATAAACTTGTAGTGAGTCTATCGAACTATCAATGCTTTATGTGATATTTCTCAACTTTGAAATGCAAGTATTTTGTCAGCATAGTTGAAAAATATGTGCACTCAAATCCCGAAGGGATTCAACATGAATAACCCCTGATTCCATCAGGGGTTATGGAAATACGCGAAATTACAACCCTGAAAGGGTTGAACATTAGTGTTGATATTCAACCCTTTCAGGGTTGGTAAGTACATTATGCCGAAACCCCGCATTTCATACGGGGTTAATAATATTTAAGTCCTTCGGACTTTTTCAGCAAACCCTATTTTCGCCACAAATCCAAATAAACAGGAAGATGGTCGCTGAATCCGCCATGGTATCTTAATCCTATATAAGTCCGGCAGGGTTTATAACCTATATTTTTTTCGTCTTTTTCAAGCAAAAAATCAGATTCATAGACATGAGCATCTTCAATAGTTGTATAAAGATTATTATTCTTACTAAGCAATGCTCCGGAAACTATTATATGGTCGAGAATGCTCCATTTTCCGTCATACTTGTG
>JACQWN010000302.1 GCA_016209245.1 Bacteroidia bacterium | reverse complement strand
AATTATATGCAAAAATAATTCTTTTTTTTAATTTTGCACTGTTTATAAAAACAATACTATCTAATAATAATACGTATTTTTTTTTTATTTTGTTACATTTTATTATCAACCTGTATTATTCACAAATCAGGTTAGAATATATTTCAATAGCCCCGTCCTTCAGGGCGGGGTTGAGGAAAAATGCCGTTGGTCTCCCCCCTGAGAAATTTGGAATGTAGAGACGTTGCATGCAACGTCTCTACATTCCAAATTTCTCAGGGAAAGAGGGCGAAGATACACTTTCCATTTTAAACCCCGCCTTAAAAGACGGGGCTATTGATATATTCAAATTAAAAATTTATGAATTATTCAGGTTATATATATAAAAGTGTCTGACAGCTTAAAAAATGTAAAAATTATGCAAATATCTGAATTTCCAAAATTAGAAAAAAAAACCGTTACAATTAAAGGTTGGGTGACTAATAAAAGGACAAGCAAGGGCTTGGTTTTTCTTATAATCAGAGATGGTTCCGGATTTACACAATGTGTAATTGATGAAGGAATTGTGAAACCGGATATATTTGAAGCCGCAAGAAATCTGCACCAGGAAAGCGCAGTTGAATGTACCGGTGTAGTTGTTAAAGATGAAAAGCAGATTGAAGGTTATGAGTTTCAAGTTACAAATATGAATGTAATAAGCATAGCTGAAAACTATCCAATTACAAATAAACCGCATGGAGTCGAATTTCTTATAGATCACCGTCATCTTTGGTTACGCTCAAGACGGCAATGGGCAATCATGCGCATCCGTAATCAAATAATATATTCAATTCATTCTTTTTTTCAGGAGCAGGGCTTTGTTCAGATGGATGCGCCTATTCTTACCGGAAATGCCTGTGAAGGAACGTCCACATTGTTTTCATGCGATTTTTATGATTCCAAAGCATATCTTACCCAATCAGGACAATTATATGGTGAGGCCATGGCAATGGCGATGGGGAAGATATATACTTTTGGCCCGACATTTCGTGCTGAAAAATCAAAAACCCGCCGGCATCTTTCTGAATTCTGGATGATAGAACCTGAAATGGCATTCTATGATAATGATATGAATATGGATCTTATCGAGTCCTTCATTAAACGGCTAATCAACGACGTAAATGAAAAGTGTAAAAATGAATTTTCAATGCTTAACAGGGATACTGCAATTTTTGAAAATATTATTAATAAAAAATTTCCACGGATACCATATAACGAAGCAGTCAAAATAATCAGAGGTGAAATAGCTGTAAATGGAAAAACAACAATTGAAATACTAAATCAGGAATTAATTAAAACTACGGGGAGAATATCAGAAATAAACAAGGAGATATCGGAAAAGGAGGCAGAGTTGAAAGCGCCTGGTATAAAGCTAGGTAAACAAAATTTTATACAAAATAAAATTGATAAGCTAAAAAATGAATTAAAAGAGCTGGAAGAAGAAGAGCGAAATATACCCCAATGGCTTGAATCGGCAAAAAATTTTGAATATGGCAATGACCTTGGCGGTTCTGACGAAACTGTATTGACAATGTTATTTGATACGCCTGTAATGATTTATAATTGGCCTAATCATATAAAGGCATTTTACATGAAGCGTGATGAAACAAATCAGGAATTAGCCAAAGGTGTTGATGTGCTTGCGCCTGAAGGATATGGTGAAATTGTCGGAGGCGGGCAACGTGAAACAAATATTGATTTGCTGATTCAAAAAATCAATGAGCATGAACTGCCGATGGAAGCCTTTGAATGGTATCTTGATTTAAGGAGATATGGTTCTGTTCCCCATTCCGGATTTGGATTGGGGCTCGAAAGAATGGTAGCATGGATATGCAAACTCAAGCATATACGTGAAACTATTCCCTTTCCTAGAATGTATGGACTGCTTACACCGTAATTTTTTTTAATGAACAAAAATATTGTCATCATAGGTCCTGCTCATCCGCTCAGGGGAGGAATTGCCGCTTTTAGTGAACGGCTGGCTAATGGTTTTCTTGATAACGGGGATAATGTCCGTATCGAAACTTTTAGCTTGCAATATCCAAATTTTCTTTTTCCTGGGGAAACTCAATATTCAACTTCACCACCACCTGAAAATCTTAATATCACCGTTTCAATCAACTCGATAAATCCTTTAAACTGGTATAAAATAGGGGGAAAAATCAAAAAAGAGAAACCCGACATTGCAGTTGTAGCTTATTGGATGCCTTTTATATCACCATGTCTGGGAACTATTATACGAATTATCAGGAAAAACAGGCATACCCGTATTATCGCTTTAGTGCATAATCTGATTCCTCACGAAAAAATTCCCGGTACTAGATTACTGACAAAATATTTTATAAAGAAAGTTGATGCATTTGCTGCTATGTCGAAAACGGTTCTTGATGATATTGAATCATTCGATAAGGTAAAACCTAAAATATACTCTCCCCATCCTTTATATGATAATTACGGACCGGTATTTTCGAGAGAAGAGGCATTAAACCGACTTGGTTTGGATAAAAATTTCAACTACATTCTTTTTTTTGGCATTATCCGGGAATATAAAGGACTTGATTTATTGCTTGAAGGTTTTGCAGATGCAAGGTTACGAAAATATAACCTGAAGCTGATTATTGCAGGCGAATTTTACAGCAAGCCGGAGCCATATTTTGAAATAATCAGGAGAAATAATCTTCATAACCATTTGTTCATAAAGCAGGAATTTATTCCTGATAATGAAGTTGCAAATTATTTTAATGCAGCCGATATAATAGTTCAGCCCTATAAAAATGCCACACAAAGCGGGGTTGCACAAATCGGATTCCATTTTAATAAACCGGTTCTTGTGACTAATGTTGGAGGATTAGGAGAAATAATCCCTCATAAAAAAGCGGGATATGTAGTAGAGAAAAGCCCGGCAGCAATAGCCGATGCGCTTGTTGATTTTTATGAAAACAAACGTAAAGAGGAATTCAGCCAAAATGTGATTCTTGAAAAAACTAAATATTCGTGGGATAAATTTGTGGGTGTAATATATAAGTTATAGGATTATTAAATAACCTGTCCTTTTCCATGACAATATTTGTATTTTTTACCGCTGCCGCATGGACAAGGTTCGTTTCGTCCAGTTTTTTTCTCTACCCGGACAGGTTCAGGCTTTTTGTCAGGATCCGTATCGGCATTTGTGTTGGTAGCGGGAGCTGTTTCCGGGCGGCTTTCTCTGTACCTGCTCATATCCTGCCGTCGTGGCATTCTTGCTTCCTGAACCTGGCTTGGATCACGGAGCGGAATCTGCCCTTTCATCAAAACCGCAACTACTTCTTTATTGATTTTATCGAGCATCTTTTTAAACAATTGAAAAGATTCAAATTTATAAATCAGCAAAGGGTCTTTCTGTTCATAAGCTGCGGCTTGAACCGATTGTTTAAGGTCGTCCATCTCCCGCAGGTGTTCTTTCCATGCATCATCAATTATTGCGAGAAGTGTAGTTTTTTGATATGCCCTGACAACTTCTGTTCCTTTTGTTTCACTGGCTTTTTTAAGATTAGTAATTACATTAAAAATACGGTAACCGTCGGTTATAGGTACAACAATGTTTTCGTAAATATGACCGCTTTTTTCAAATACTTCTTTTATAACAGGAAATGCCTGTTTGGCAATAATATCAATTTTCCGTTTATATGTCTCCATTACCCTTTTATAAATAATTTCGGTAATTTCATCAGGGTTCATCTTTAAATAATCGGTATCATTTATTGGAGATTCAATAAAGAGGTTGCGTATCAGCATTATTTTGAATTCCTCAAAATCAACCTGGCCGTGACAATCATTAATAATTGATTCACAAACATCATGTATCATATTATTAATTTCTAATTCGAGCCGTTCACCGAACAATGCATATTTTCGTTTTGTATAAATCACTGTACGCTGGTTATTCATGACATCATCGTATTCAAGGAGGCGTTTGCGAATGCCGAAGTTATTCTCTTCAACTTTTTTCTGAGCCCGTTCAATAGATTTTGTAATCATAGAATGCTGAATAACTTCGCCTTGTTCAATTCCAAGCCTGTCCATTAATCGGGCGATACGGTCAGAACCAAACATGCGCATCAGGTCATCTTCAAGCGAAACAAAGAACTGTGAAGTTCCGCCATCTCCCTGTCGTCCGGAACGCCCTCTTAACTGGCGGTCAACCCGGCGTGATTCATGTCTTTCAGTGCCTACTATTGCAAGACCTCCTGCTGTACGGGTATCTTCGCTCAGCTTGATGTCGGTTCCCCGTCCTGCCATATTTGTGGCAATAGTTACCGTTCGCGATTTTCCAGCTTCGGCTACAATTTCCGCTTCCCGCTGGTGCAATTTAGCATTTAAGACATTATGTTTAATCCCCCTCATTTTCAATGCCTTGCTGAGTAATTCGGAAATTTCAACTGATGTTGTACCAACCAGTATAGGCCTGCCGTTATTTATTAAGTCAGTAATTTCTTGTATAACAGCATTATATTTTTCACGTTTTGTTTTATAGACTTTGTCCTGAAAGTCTTTTCTGATAACAGGCCTGTTAGTCGGTATTACCATTACATCGAGCTTATATATATTCCAAAGCTCACCTGCTTCGGTTTCAGCGGTACCGGTCATCCCTGCAAGCTTATGATACATTCTGAAGTAATTTTGAAGTGTAATTGTTGCAAAAGTCTGGGTAGCCGCCTCGACCTTGACGTTTTCTTTTGCTTCAATTGCCTGGTGCAGCCCGTCGGAATACCTGCGTCCTTCAAGAATACGTCCTGTTTGCTCGTCAACAATTTTTACTTTATTATCAATGACGACATATTCCACGTCTTTTTCAAACAGGGAATATGCTTTTAGCAATTGGTTAATAGTGTGTACCCGCTCCGATTTTATTGAATATTCCTGTAAAAGCTTATCCTTTTTTTCCAGTTTTTTTACAGGTGTAATATCCAGTTTTTCAATCTCGGCGATTTCCGAACCGATATCAGGTAATATAAAAAATTGAGCATCTTCAGCCGAATCGGCAATCAGATCAATGCCTTTTTCAGTTATTTCGACTGAATGCTGTTTTTCTTCAATCACAAAATAAAGGTCGTCAGTAACTTCATGCATACGTTTGGCATTATCCTGAAGATAAATGTTTTCAGTTTTATGCATCAGGGTTTTCATTCCTGTTTCGCTAAGAAATTTTGTCAATGCTTTAGTCTTGGGAAGCCCTTTAAATGATTGAAGTAGCTTGAATCCCCCGTCTTTATCATTTTTTTCGGAAATAAGTTTTTTTGACTCGGCAATTAATTGTGTTACTAATGTCCGTTGTGCTTTATATAGCTTTTCGACCTTAGGCCGTAATTCCATGAAAAGCTGGTCTTCTCCTTTAGGGACAGGTCCTGAAATAATCAGAGGGGTTCTTGCATCATCAATAAGAACCGAGTCAACCTCGTCAACAATAGCATAATGATGTTTTCGTTGAACAAGGTCATGCGGGCTGATTGCCATATTATCCCTGAGGTAGTCGAAGCCGAATTCATTATTTGTTCCGTAGGTAATATCACAATTGTAAGCCCGGCGCCGGGCTTCCGAGTTGGGTTGATGTTTATCAATGCAATCACTTGAAAGACCATGAAATTGATAGATTGGCCCCATCCATTCGGAATCGCGTTTTGCAAGATAGTCGTTAACAGTAACAACATGAACCCCTTTTCCTGCTAATGCATTCAGAAAAACAGGCAATGTTGCGACAAGCGTTTTTCCTTCGCCTGTCGCCATTTCAGCAATCCTTCCCTGGTGAAGAGTGACACCGCCAATCAACTGGCAATCGTAATGAACCATATCCCATTTAATCTGGTTGCCGCCTGCCATCCATCTGTTAAGATATATCGCCTTATCGCCTTCGATAATAACATTTTCTTTGATAGCTGCCAAATCCCTATCGAATTGAGTGGCTGTAACTTCAAGCCGTTCATTTTCATAAAAACGTTTTGCTGTTTCTTTAACAACTGCAAAAACCTCAGGAAGCACTTCATTAAGAATTTCTTCTATTTTATTATTAATCTCTTTTGTTTGTTTATCAATATTTTCATAAATATTTTCTGTTTCATAAATATCCAGTTGCCCCGATTCGGCTTTTTCTTTCCATTCAGCTATTTCATCTTCATAAGGTTTTAGGAAATTCCGAACTTTTTCTTTTAATTCTGCCGATTTAGTTCTTAGTTCATCATTTGTGAGAGACCCAAGCTTTGCATATTCTTCTTTGACCTTTTCTGCAATTGGCACAATTTCTTTAACATCACGTTCCGATTTATTGCCGAAAAGTGTTAATTTTGCCTGCCACGAACCCTTTCGTAATTCGTAAATTCGTATTTTTTCGTACTTCGGTGGAATAATAACGTTTATACCTAAATAGTTACGAATAATTATATAAAATACAAAGTTAAAGAAATTTGTAATTAAACAATAAAAAATAAAACTGTTAGTGACTAAACCCCGCCCTCCGCCTCTGCGTAGCTTTAACGCCTGCGCTAGCTACGCAGAGGCGAGGCATGGGCTAAATATTATTTTGAGGTGCTGGAAAAAAGTTATTAACATTGCTATTGAATATTGGCGTACTCACCCCCTCGGTCCCCCTCTCTACGAGTAGAGAAGGGGATGATACTGACGTGTTATAAAAGAGATTCGTCAATATTTCAAATAATACAGATTTATCGCCCCTCTCTATTAGTAGAGAGGGGAAGGGGGTGAGTATGCCTATTTTGCGATAAAGAGTTTTTGTTTCAGAGTGGAAAAATATTTTTCGTAGCACCTCAAAATAAAATTTAGCCTGCTTTTTGCAATTTGTATGCATTGAATAAATTTTACTATATTTGCTTTTTAGCTTTATTCTGAAATTAGTTTGAGCTTAACCATAATTCATATTAGAAAAATGAACAATAAATTACCTCATATTCAATATAAAATTTTTATAAAAAGATTTATAATTCTGTTTATTTTATTCTTTAGTATTTTTTCATTCCATCGGTTAATGGGGTTGAATCCGCAAAAAAAACTTAGCCAATTTGGAATTTCTTTTTATTCAAAAGATGAAGGATTGCCTATGAACGGAGCTAAAACTGTTATCTATGGAAAAGACGGATATCTTTGGATTGGCACATACAGCGGTCTTGTCCGTTTTGATGGTATTCGTATGACTGTTTATAATGTTATTAATACGCCTGTATTCCGGAATCATGGTATTTTTTATTTATACGAGGATAATGATACCTGCTTGTGGCTCGGAACCCTCGATGGTTTGTTAAGCTATAAAAACAATAAATGGAAACTTTTTACTGAAAAACAGGGATTGCCAAGCACAGGAATTGAGAGTATATTCAAAGACAGGAATGGCAAATTATGGATTGGAACAACACATGGTTTATGTTATTTATATAATAAAAGCATTTCTGTTCAGGCAGTTCCGACTTTATTGAGAAATGTAAAAATAAAATCCATCGCAGAGGATAATGATGGCATTATTTGGATTGCAACTGCCGAAAAGGGGTTATTTTATTTAGAAAATAATATAGCTAAGCATGTAAGATTAAATGAAAATGCAGAAGTGCATGATATTAGATTTGTCTTGTGTGATAACGATGGCAGTATGTGGGCGGCTACAAATTCAGGACTTTATCATCTGACCCGTAATAAAATTATTGAATGTTTTACTGAGAAAAATGGGCTTCCGTCTGATGATATTTATTGTTTGTATAAAGACAGAGCCGGCGCTTTATGGATAGGGACAAGGAATGGCGGTTTATCAAAATATTATTCTGGAAATTTCTCATCACTGGTTACTACAAGCAAATTCAACAAACATTATGTAACCGGAATTACCGAGGATAATGAAGGCAATATATGGGTATCGGAATACAATTTCGGTATTTATTGTCTTAAAGAAACAAAATTCAGCTCTTTTAGTGCAGAGAATGGTTTTCCTGCCGATGTTGTATATTGTGTAATTGAATACGGTGACAGCAGTTTGCTTATTGGTACAAAAGATGGTATTATCAGGTACCGGAATGAACAATTTTCTTCTTTTGATTGTGGAATTACCCTTCCTTCGCCGGTAGTACGCGACTTATTGCTCGATTCTGAAAAAAATCTGTGGATTTGCACTAACAATGGATTAGTATGTAAGAATGAAAAAGGTGTGCGAATTTTTACTGAAACAGACGGGTTGTCAAGCAATCTTGTAAGAATAGCTTACGAAGATAATTATAAATCGTTATGGTTCGGTACCGAAAATGGTCTGAACAGAATGAAAGACGGGGAATTTGAGCCATTCTACAGAAAAGAAGGTCTTTCTGATAATTTCATCCTGTCGGTTTTCTCCGATAGTAACGGCAATCTGTGGGTTGGCACAAGGGAGGGTTTGAACAAGATGAAAAATGGAGTCATTCATTCGTATTATACATCAGAAGGTTTATGCAGCAACACAATTTTCAAGGGGTATGATGACAAATCCGGAAGAATATGGATTGGTTGCACAAGTGGAATTACAGTTTATAAAGATGAAAAATTTAATTGTCTGGGGCGGATACCTGGCGCTCCTTTTAACAATGCCTTTGAAATAATCGAGGATAACAGCGGATTTTTATGGATAACAAGCACCGACGGAATTTATAGAATATTAAAAGATGACATTATAAAAATAGCTGATGGAAATCAAGTGAGATTAACATCTTTTTTATATACAAAAGCTGATGGTGTAACAGGCGACCAGTGTGTTGCCAATTCAAAAAGTTGTATGACTTCAGATGGAAAATTATGGTTTCCGACAATAAATGGTTTGGCTATGATAAATCCGTCAGAGATAGAATATTCACAAACTCTTCCGAGCAATAAAATTGAGATGCTAAAAATAGATAGTATTATTGTTTTTCCGGAAGGCGTCATTACATTATCACCCGGTATTCGACGGCTGGAGTTATATTATACAGGTATTAGCTTTACCGCCCCTGAAAAAGTTCTTTTTAAATATAAGCTTGAAGGATTTGATGCTAATTGGATTGAAGCAGGAACAAAACGTGAAGCTGTTTACACCAACTTACCTCCGGGTAAATTTATTTTCAAAGTTATATCCTGCAACAACGATGGGCAATGGAATAATATTCCTGCAACAATAACAATAATTCAAAACCCCCATTTTTATCAGACTGTTTATTTCTATGTTTTAACAAGCATTGCTTTTATAGCAATTGTTATTTTTATTTATTACATACGTGTAAGAAGGATTAAAAAGTATAACCGTGAGCTTGAAAAGCAGGTTCGGTTAAGAACCGCCGAAATTCAAGCTCAGAAAGAAAAAATTTCTGTCCAAGCAGAGAAGCTTGCAGAAGCTAATAAAGAATTGGAGAAGCTTTCGATTGTTGCAAGCGAAACTGATAATTCCGTTATTATTGCTTCTGCTGATGGTAATTTAGAATGGGTAAATCAGGGCTTTACTAAAATTTTTGGTTATACATTTGAGGAATTTATCCAACAAGTTGGTAAAAATATTATTGCCACAAGCTCGAATCCTAATATCCGTGAAGCTATCAAGGAATGTATCGGGGAAAAAAGCTCTGTTGTTTATGAATCGGAAAATATTTCAAAATCAGGGAAAAAAGTATGGTTGCAGACCACTCTGAATACTATACTTGGTTTTGATGGCAATATAAAAAAAATAATTGCTATTGATACAGATATAACTAAGCTAAAAGAAGCTGAAGCGGAAATCCTTAAGCAGCACCACGAAATACTTGAAAGAAACGAAGAAATTGAGCAACAAAAGGAAGAAATTCAAAGCCAGGCTGAGCAGCTTGAAATCAGCAATAGATCGCTTGTAAGACGAAATAAGCAAATTATGGACAGTATTGTTTATGCTGAACGGATTCAAAAGGCGATTATACCTGAAAGCGAGTTTATTTCACGGTTTCTTCCCGAACACTTTATCCTTTTTAAGCCACGGGATATTGTAAGCGGTGATTTTTACTGGATTAAAAATATTAAAGACAAGTTATTTCTTGCTATAGCCGACTGCACCGGACATGGCGTACCAGGAGCTTTTATGTCTATTATCGGAAATAATCTGCTTGAACAGATTACTTCTTCAAGAAGAAATATTGAATCGGCTGCTAATATACTTGACAGGATGAAGGAAATGCTTGAGAAAAAATTACTTTCATATTCAAAGGAAACTGAAATTGATGATGGACTTGAAATTGCACTTTGCATTATTGATAAAGAAAAAAGAATACTTGAATTCGCCGGTGCAATACAGCCGCTGATTATGGTACGCGACAATAAATTATTTGAATTTAAAGGTGATAATATTTCTATCGGAAAATCTCTGATCAAAAAAGAAATTCATTTCAGCAACCAGCAAATTGAACTAAGACATGGGGATACATTTTATATGTTTTCCGATGGGTATATGGATCAATTCGGAGGGGAAAAAGGGCAAAAATATTATTATACTAATTTCCGGAAATTATTATTGGAAATAAATTCTAATGATATTAAACAGCAAAAAGAAATTCTTGATGATACTATCCGCCGGTGGATGTATGGAGAAAGTCAATTGGATGATATATTAGTTTTTGGATTTAAGGTATAATTAGTGTCTGTCCATAATGTCGAAATTTGCCACGAATTGCACGAATTAAAATCAAGTTTTTCGTGTAAATTCGTGCAATTCGTGGCTATAGATTTCTTTGTGAACTGACATTACAGACAGACACTAATTAGGATTTGCTGAAAAAATATTATTTGATTGTAATACAGCAATGCAAAGGATTTTAATTAATAGTATTAGATTCTTTGCATTTTGATGTAGTGCTAACTTGAGTATGCTTCTTAAATTAGCACTTATGGGCTTTAGTCCACTTTGTGACTTTTCAGCAAGCCCTAATTATCTTAAAAGCTGTACTTTGCAGAATGCTATTCCCGATGAAGCATTAAATCTGATGAAATAAATACCTTCTGTAAATCTGCTGAGATTGATATTGAATTTCTTTTGAGCGGGTTCCTTTGTAAGCACTAAATTACCGAGCATATCAAATACTTCAATCTTTTTTAGAGTGACATTATCCGATTCAATATAGAAAATATCCTTTGATGGATTTGGAAATACTTTTATACCATTAACCAAAATTATTTCATCAAGCTTAGTAATGATAAAGCTTTTAGTCGTAATGCAACCGTCAGCATCTGTGACTGTAACCGAATAAGTACCGGGAGCGATATTTTCAATAGAGGCGGTAGTAGCCCCATTATTCCATGAATAACTAAATGGAGAAGCACCATATACAATGCTGTCAATTCTTATTGTACCATCCGAGCTTTCAGGCGAAGAAGCATTTGTTTCGGTTGTAATAAGCTGCATCTGGTTTTTCTGGATAGTGTCCATTGTAGCAAAGACACAGGAAGAATTATCGGTAACAGTGACTGTATAAACTCCTGCAGAGAGATTAGTAATTGTACTGTCGGTATGCCCTGTTGACCATAGATATTGGTATGGCAAATTACCGTCGGATGCATGAATTGTAATTGCACCATCGCTATAGCCGTAGCATGTAATATTATCAATCTGTGTTTGCCCGTCAAGCGTTCCGGCATCTTCTACAGTTATTGCAATCGAAGCGACACAGCCGACATGATCAGTTACGGTAACAGTATATATACCGGCTTCTAAACCGACAATGCTATAAGTATGATCTCCGGTTGACCAGTTGTATGAATATGGTTGTACGCCTCCGGAAACTGCAACGGCTGCCTGACCGGTCGAACCCCCGCAAGCTGTCGGATTGGATGAACCGGTAAGTGTTGGAGGATTTGTTACTACAACCGTTCCTGATATTGAATCACTACCGACGGCATTTTCAACTGTAAGAGATATAGAATATATACCGGCTGTATTAAAAGTTACCGAAGGATTAGCTTGAGAAGATGTGGCGGGATTGGCTCCCGGAAATGACCATAAATATGTTGCCGGATTATGTTCAGATTGGTCGGTAAACTGAATTGTTGTGTTTATGCAAACATTAGATGACATGGGAGTAAAATCAGCTTCGGGAGCCTGAGCCGCTTCCTGCACTATAATATAGCCGGTCTTTGTTTCAATATCATTTCCATATTGATTGGATACAGTCAATTGCACATCATAAGTTCCGGCTAAATAATATATGATAGGCGGAGGAGTTTGCGAGTATGAACCATTTGGATTGCCTCCTGTAAAATTCCAATTCCACGCTGTCGGACTGTTTGTTGACAGATCGGTAAATGTAACCGATTCCCCTTCAATTATTGTAGTTTCATTAGCATTGAAATTGGCTGTAGGAGGTGTCGAGTCATTGACATGGATATAATTTATTTTGGTTTCGGTATCATTTCCGTAAGCATTTGTAACAGTAAGAGAAACAGGATAATTACCTGTTGTATTATAAGTGACATACGGATTTTGATCAGTAGAAGTTGCAGGAAGGCCCCCATTAAAAGTCCAGGACCAGCTTGTCGGTGAATATTGTGATAAATCAGTAAAAATTACTGTGGTTCCGGCATTTATTGTTGCATAGTTGACGGTGAAATTAGCAACGGGGGTGGATACCTCATTAATTGTTATTATTGTGGTATCGGAACAGCCGATATTATCATAAAGGATTAGTTTGTAAGAGCCATAGCCAAGAGAAGTTAAATCGGGGGCTGTTTCAGCTATAGGGACATTATTTTTCCACCAGCTATATGAATAAGGAGGAAATCCGCCATTTGGTGTAACATGTATTTCACCTGTCCCATCGCCGTTAAGGTCATCAACAGTAGTAATTGTAGGCGGTAACATATCGGAAACCAGAACATCAACACTATCAACTTTCGAATTACCGCATAAGTCTGAAATAGTTACAGTATATGTTGAGATACCCAATACAGGTGTAATTGTTATAACGCTTTCGGTCACATCATAAGTATCGTTCCATGTGCCAGATTCAATTAAACCGGTTGACCATTCGAATCTGACAAAATCGGGTGGGTGGCTTTCGCATCTTGCTACTAAATCGAGGTATTGAGGATAATTTCCGTCGCAATATTTTACATCCATAGAAATGATGCTTGCTTTAAATGGAATGGAATCGTAAATATAAATTGTATCCATAAATGGTTCTAAATCACATGGACATCCGGATAATAAGGTGATAATCAAATATTCAGGAGGGTTTTCCACAATACCGTCCCCGAATGCTGTATAATAAATTGTATCGTAAATCTCACCTGCGGGAATTGTAAACGATGTAGGAAAAGTTGTAATGTCATCATTCGGACCTGTGCCATCACCTTGTGTGGCATTTCCAGAAATAGAAAGGCTTACCGTTATAGGATCGGCGGTATCGGTGCTGTCTAATCGTGAGAATACATAGTAATTTGAGCAACCTTCATATAAATCGTTATTATTTCCATATATAGGATCAGGATTGTTCATACCGACTTGTCCGCCGGAAGAGAAGCTTCCCGCTTCAATAAAAACGCCGGAATCATAGACTTCGTCTCCGGCATCGGCTATTGCAAGCTTTATATGATATGTACTGCAAGGTACTACTACTGCATAGGCGGTTAAAGCTGTAGTAATTCCGTCATAAACTGTAACTGAACCGCTTGAGTTATCAATGTAATATTGACAATTCATGCAAGGACCTAAATTTGCGGTACCATTATTTACATTATCAATAGAGACATACTGTGATGTGCCGGGAATTAATGCTATATTTTCTGCATTGTTGGAGAAAGGCCCATTAATTCCAGGACCGCTGATAAAAAATCCAAATACATCATTGAAACTGCTGTTGACCCATTCGGGATATTCCTCGGAACCCCAGATATAATTAAACTGGACGGTATCGGAAGAAGGAATAAAATCGAATTCAAGAATAATTGCATCATTTGTTGTCCAGGATCCGGCAAGAAGTTCATCGAGGTCAGCATCGCCGCCGGTTCCAAGAGAATTTGAAGCAAAATAATCGCCGGTACCGGGTGCATCAACAACATAACCGGTAGAAAGAATGATTCCGGCACTAAAAGGGAAACCGGGACTTGTATTTGTAAAATAACCGATAGAGGCAGTACTGTCGTTATCGCTACCGGTATGAGTAACATTACTTGCGGTAACGCAGCCGTTAATCAGTATATTTTGCACTAATTGACTTGAATTGTAAATTGTAGTATTGACATTCATTTGTGCAAATAAATACAGTGCAGAAAGCACAAAGCTGCTGATTAATAGTATTCTTTTTTTCATATCTTCTGATTTAATAGGTTATGAACTGCAAAAATAAACAAAAATATTCATAATAAAGATAGACGGATAATTTTCAAAAAAGTTCCCTGTGATTATAAAAAAAAATGGCTTTACCCCCTTTCGTAAATCGCTTATTCAGGAATGATGGTAACTTCTCAATATCAACAGGTAAATATAGTTTTTGAACAATTGAACAATAGAACAACGAAATAAGAATAACGAAGTAAAATCCCCGATGCGACTGTGTTATTTTTTATTTCAATATTCGTTATTCAAATGTTCAATTGTTCTATTGTTCAAATAATACCTGCAAGTATTGAGAACTTACGAATGATGTTCGTGGAATTTCTTTAAACGGTATTCCAAAACAGGAAATTGCTTTTTATTGACCAATGAAACACAAGCCCGGAGCCCTTCGGTGCGTTCGCTTCCTGTGGTGACAAGGGCGATTGCGCTGATACCATAGTAAAGAAGCTCTTCCAGTAACTTTTCACCTGTAAAACCCGGATATGAAAAAGTAAAATAAAAACCATCGGCAATCGGCTTATCTTCATCTTTATCATAAACAATCTTAAAGCCATTACCAGTAAACAACTTCTTCATAATTTCAGCTCGTTTTGCATATTCAATTACGTCATTCCTGTAATTATATGTGCCATCGTTTACCGCTTTTAATATTGCTGCCAGACCATGCTGTGGAGAATGTGCGGTACCGGCAGTAATACTATAAAGAGTGCCAAAAATCATAGCTTGACCAAAAATGTCGGAATTGTAATAATTTTTTAGATTTTCAAATTTTGTATTAAACAGTTTATTGGATATAATCATCATTGCAATACGTTGTCCGGCATAGCTAAAAGCTTTTGAACCGGAAATAAGCAATATATAATTATCCATATAATGAGCTATGGTCGGCTGATAGGGTGGCTTTCCGGGTATAGAATAATCCTTTCTGAAATCCATGCCGAAATAAGCGATATCTTCTATGACAACAACATTGTACTTTACTGCTAATTCGGCGATAATTTTTAATTCGGTTTCTGTGAAGCAAATCCATGAAGGATTGTTCGGATTACAATATAGTATTGAAAATATATTTCCTTTGTTTAAATGGGCTTCCAGTTTGTCATACAGCTTTTCACCACGGAAATTGTATATATCAAAATTGTCATATTTTTTCCCGATGGTTCTTATCATTTGCTTTTGAAGGGGAAAGCCAGGATCAATAAATAAATTTGTATCCCTGCTATTATCTATCTTGCTTAATGTTGTAAAAGAAGCAAAACTGCCTAATGTAGCTCCGACAGTGGGGATACACCCCCTTCTATCAACATTAATATTCAAAAAAAGTTTGCAAAACCTTTGTATTTCATTTTTAAGATCGGGTATTCCTTCAATATCAACATATGTATTTGATACTCCCCGTTTCAAAGCATTAATTTCCGCCTCAACTCCCATATTCGGCGTTGGCAAACCGGGTATTCCCATTTCCATTCTGATAAATTTTTCTCCGGTCAGTTGTTCTATTTGATTAACAACTTTTAAAAGCTCGCGAATCGCCGCTCTTCCGATATTAGGTAAGCCACTCTCTCTGATTACTTTTTGTACGATTTCTGAATTTATCGGCGTATTAGCATTGAATCCTGTTTCCATTGAAAATTAGTTTTAAAATCGCTTCAAATTTTAATATTTTTTTTAATTTTACAAAAAAATTTATAAAAAAAGGAAATATGAGCATTTTTCAGAAAATAGGAGAATCATTAAGAAATAAAAAATACATACATCCTCATCTCGATGGAAATAATACAGATTACAGGAAGTACATTATTCTGACTTATCAACGGTCTGGTTCAAATTTTCTGGTTGACCTGCTGAAGTCTCATCCACATATAGTATCATTTAGCGGGATCTTAGGAAAAGGGAAGCTGGGTTTTGGTTATACGGGATATCCACAAACTAATTTTACTTCCACTATTAAATACAGGGACAACCACCCTTTACATTTTCTTGACAAACGCGTTTTCCGCAGGTATTCTCCTGAAATTAAAGCCGTTGGCTTCAAGGTGGATTATGATTGTCAGTTCCCTGAATTGTTGAATTATATCAGAAACCATCCTGAAATCAGGATCATCCACTTGATACGAAAAAATTTTCTGGATATTTATATTTCGGAAATGATCGTAAAAAAAACTAAAAAGTGGCATGCAGTTAGCTCTACTTTTGCAGACATTGTTGAAGCAACAAAAACTTCATCAAGGATTCGGCTGGTAGAAGATCAAAACGTACCTATTCTGGAGGAAGATTTTAAGATCAGAATTTCCTGCGAGGATTGCATTAAGGAATTTAAAAAAATAGAAGAATATAGCATGAAATACAAAGATTTTTTTCATAATAATGAAGTACTGTCAGTCTGGTATCAGAATCTTACACATGATATCAAACACGAAACTTCAAGGATACTATCATTTCTTGGAGTTGAAAATAAGAACCTGAATAGCCGGTTTATAAAAATCAACCATAAAACGCATAAAGAGATCATATCAAACTACGATGAAGTAAAAGAAAAATTGATAGGAACTAAATGGGAATCTTTTGTATTTTGAGAGGATACAGATAATCAATAATTTTTTAAAGATTCATAATACCATTTTATTGTTAATTCAAGCCCTGCCTTTAAATTATATAATGGCCTATATCCAAGAAATTTTTTCGCTTTATCAATTGAAGCATACGATTGTTGTATATCTCCCTTTCTCGAAGAGTTAAATTGTGGAGTGATTTTCAATATATTTTTATCAAATTTGCTTAACAATTCTTTCAAGATATTAAATAATTCATTCAGGTTAGTTTTTTCACCATTTGCAATATTAAATACATTATTTATTGCCTCAGGATTTTCAGTAGTCGCTGCTAATTGATTAGCATGTATAACATTAGCGACAAAAGTAAAATCGCGGGATTGAGAGCCGTCGCCATAAATAACAGGGCTTTCACCCTTTATCAATTGCTTAATAAATTTAGGAATTACTGCGGCATAGGCGCCTTCAGGGTCCTGACGTTTGCCAAAAACATTGAAATATCTTAGCCCTATCAGCTTAATATTAAATAAATCGGAAAATACTTTTGCATACATTTCATTAACAACCTTTGTTATTGCATATGGAGAGAGAGGGTGTCCGGTTCGTTCTTCAACTTTAGGTAATTCAGGGATGTCGCCGTAAACAGAAGAGCTGGTAGCATAAACGAATCGTTTAATTCCTTCATCCCTCGCGGCAATGAGCATATTTAAAAAGCCGTTAGCATTAATATTATTTGTCGTGTTCGGATCATTAATAGAACGCGGTACGGAACCTAATGCTGCCTGATGTAAAACAATTTCAGAATCTTTTACAGCTTTACGGCAGTCATCCAAATTTCTGATATCGCCTTGAATAAATTTAAAATTTTTGAATTGAAAAAAAGGTTCGATGTTATGTTTCTTTCCGGTAATAAAATTATCGAGACAAACGATATAATTCTCTTGTTTAAGCATGGCTTCAATAAGATTTGAACCGATGAAGCCGGCGCCTCCTGTAACAAGCACTTTTGAACCTTGGATTTTTGAATTATTTGGCATAGCTGGTGGATCGGGTTTCTCTGATAACAATAATTTTAATCTGACCGGGATATGTCATTTCGTTTTGAATTTTTGTAGCTAAATAATTCGCGACCTGCCTGGATTGCATAAGTTTTTAAAACTCCCGGATATGATAATGCCAGATTTTCCAGGTCTTTTAACCTTTTAGCATAAGCTTCAACCACTTCACGCCTTGCTCCTGGGCGGGCTCCTGAAATAGCATCACATACCTGCACGATGGGTGATATAAGACTTGTCATTTCGATTTCTTCATGATGAGCACCTATTGCATTGCAAATTTCAGGTTTTTCTTTATATTTTTCAGCTATTTTCATGCCTGAAACAGCGTGAGGCAAATCAGGGTCTTCATCTGAAACCTTACCTATATCGTGTAATAATCCGGCTCTTTTAGCCAATTTTGTATTTAAGCTCAATTCTGCCGCCATTATTGCACACAAGTTGGCTGTTTCTCTGGAATGTTGAAGCAAATTTTGACCATATGAAGAGCGGTATTTCATTTTACCTACAATCTTAACTAATTCGGGATGCAAACCATGTACTCCCAAATCTATTGTTGTTCGTTTTCCAAGTTCAATTATCTCATCTTCAACCTGTTTTTTTGTTTTTTCTACTATTTCTTCTATCCTGGCCGGATGAATCCTGCCATCGGTCACCAATTGATGAAGGGCTAAGCGTGCAATTTCACGCCTGATAGGGTCAAAAGCTGAGAGAACGATTGCTTCAGGAGTATCATCAACAACAATTTCGACACCGGTAGCGGCTTCTAAAGCTCTGATATTTCTGCCTTCCCTGCCAATGATTCTGCCTTTAATTTCATCATTATCAATATTAAATACAGTTACGGAGTTTTCTACAGTAACTTCATTAGCAACACGTTGAATAGTCTCAATAATTAATTTTTTTGCGTCTTTATTTGCAGTCATTTTAGCTTCATCCATAATTTCGTTAATATACGACATGGCTTCGGTTTTAGCTTTATCCTTTAACGATTCAATAAGCTGCGCTTTGGCTTGTTCCGCTGAAATGCCTGCAATTGCCTTTAATTGCTCTATCTGTTGTTTCGATAATCTGTTCAGATCCTCATTCTTCTTTTCGACAAGATCTAATTGTATCTTAAGATTTTCACGAATAGAGTCTATTTCATTTCTCTTCCTTTGATATTCTTCAAATTTCTGCGACAGTGTTATTTCTTTTTGCTTAATCCTGCTTTCTGCAATATTAATTTTACTATTTTTTTCAGAAATTATTTTTTCATGTTCAGCTTTTAATTGTAAAAATTTTTCCTTTGCTTCGAGCATCTTATCTTTTTTGATTACTTCAGCTTCATTATCAGCTTCTTTAATAATCTTTTCCTTACGCCGGGTCAGGACATTATTCCATAAAAAATATGATATAAGCCCGCCCGATATAAATGCTACTACACCAATAATAATCACTAACCAGTACATTTTTCTATTATTTTAAAGTTATTACTAAAAAAAAACCCGCATAATTCTTTAAATCGTTTGAGAAAACCCCAATTTCCATGGGTGGAGCTGCTAATTTATTTCTGACTTCCAACGTTCTCCGACTATGTCGAAGAATTCCCGGACAAGCCGGGAATAAGGCCCATCATAGAAAAACTAAGCTTTACTCCAATTAAGTAGGTGTTGAGTTATCCAAAGCCATTAAAGATTATGCGGGTTATGCTTTATATTCAAAGAACCTGTTACTCTTTTGTTAAATATTCAGATAATTCTGCTTCAATGAGGCTTATCTCCTCAAGTACAGGAGCCAAGTTTTGCCGTTCCTCGCTTTCCTGTAACTTGGTCACAAACTGTAAAGCCGCCATCGCTAAAAAATCCTGGCTGTCCTTATCTCTGTAAATAAGTTTGTATTGATTTACAGTATCATTAATTTT
>JACQWN010000709.1 GCA_016209245.1 Bacteroidia bacterium | reverse complement strand
TTAAAAAAGTATATTGTTAATTATATCAATCTTAGGGGGGTGCTGATATATAATTTTAAAAGTTTTTTAGATGTGTTTTTCCAAAGAAATATTAAAAATAAAGCTATTGATATACTTGATGGAATTACAATAAATCTCGGCTTTTTTAGCTTGAATATTGATGAAGAATCGATTTTAAAAGAAAATGCTTTTAAGCTGATAGAAAAAAAATTACTGTCTGCAAGAAACAGAGGTAAACAACCAATTATTATTGTTGATGAAATACAATTACTAAAGAATATCAGAATTAACGGAGAAGGATATTTAATAGATGAGTTATTTAATCTATTTGTCCGGCTTACAAAAGAGATTCATACCGCTCATATAGTATTATCAACATCCGACAGTTATTTTATAGAAGAAATTTATAATAGTTCAAAACTTAAAAAAGCAACTAAATATTATTTTATAGACCATTTTTCTGATGATATTGTTTCTAAATGGTTAAAAAAAGAAAATTTAAAACATTCAGAGATTGAAATTGTTTTGAAAAATATTGGAGGATGTCCTTGGGAATTACAAGAGTTAATCAGGATGAAAAAAGAAAATAGATCTGTTAAAGAAATATGCGATTATTTTGTAAATGATGAATTTGGGAAGATTTATGAATTTGTTCGTAAAATGAAACAAGACTATATACAGGTTTTTTATGAGGTAATAGGAAAAATTGTCAACAATCAATTTTGTTGTCCGACTACAATACAAAATGCTAAAATTTTAGATGAATTATTATGTATTATGATAGCTCATGACTTTTGGTTCTATAAAGTTGATGAACAAAAAATTACAGCAAATTCTATAAGTATTCTCAGAGCATTTGAAAGGCTGATAATAGAAAAAAACATATCTGAAATAAAAACATAAATGTTATATCCTCTAAAATTCAAGCCCATTTTCAAAGACAAAATCTGGGGCGGTCAAAAAATCAGAACTATTCTCGGGAAGGATTTCTCGCCTTTGCCAAATTGCGGTGAATCGTGGGAAATTTCAGGAGTCCAAGGGAATATTTCCAAAGTTTCAAACGGATTTCTTAAAGGCAATACCATGCAGGAATTAGTTGAAATTTATATGGGCGACCTTGTAGGCGATAAAATATATGCTCAATTTGGAATCGAATTTCCTTTATTAATCAAGTTCATTGACGCAAACGATATACTCTCCGTTCAGGTTCATCCCGATGATGACCTTGCAGTACAACGGCATAATGCTTATGGCAAAACTGAAATGTGGTATGTAATTCAGTCCGACAAAGATTCGAAGATATATACCGGATTTAACCGTAAAATTACAAAGCAAGAATATTTGGAACACTATAACAATAAAATGCTTACAGATCTTCTTAATATTGAAGAGACGGCTGCCGGTGATGTTTTTTTTCTACCCGCAGGAAGAATCCATTCCATTGGCTCCGGTCTGTTATTGGCCGAAATACAGCAAACCTCCGATATCACTTACCGTATCTATGACTGGGACCGGCTTGACTCAAAAGGCAAATCCCGTCAATTACACAGCGAACTCGCTCTTGATGCCATTGATTATAATTATTATAATAACTATAAAACAAAATATGAATTAATCTTGAATAAAACAATAAATCTATCTGATTGCAAATATTTTACTACAAATATAATAGAATTAGATAATCCTGTTGAAAAGGATTATACCATTGTTGATTCTTTTGTTATATATATTTGTATTGAAGGAAGCTTGACTATTGATTACTCCAAAGGCAAAGAATCGCTGATAAAAGGCGAAACAGCATTAATTCCGGCAGAGTTGAAAAATATTTTGCTTGTACCTGAAACAAAAGCGAAAATAATTGAGGTTTATATTAAATCAACACCTCGGTAATCTTTTTATAAATAATTGTAATTAAAACTCTCCAAGAATTGAATGAAACATTAAAACACATCCCGAATAAGCTGATATTCAGAATGTTGTATTTCTTATAATATGCAACTCTTGGAGAGTTTACCGAAGTATTGTATATTTAATTTATTGGAACTCATGAAGAGTATGATAATATTGATGTTGAACTAATATAATTATAATTATTATTAATATGTTTTATATCTTTATAGTGTCGTTTTTTTGCTACTGTATGACTATAATAGATAAAAAAGTGTCTTATCCGGTTGCTTTATTAAAGATTACACAACCCGCTTTAATCTGTATTATTGCATTAATGTTATTGGGTTCATGTTCTCAAAGGCAGGATAATACTACAACCGATTCAATTCCGACCGTACCCGACTCGCAAGGTCATCTCACCAAAGGCATTGCCATTTCAGAAGGCAGTGACTCCGAATACGGTGACCCTTCGACACCGCTCAGGACAAGCCTTGCGGGTCGGTCTGAGTCGAAACCTTTATTTAAGACCTACACCTACGAAGACGGTTTCCTCGGGATTGGCGTCAACGGAGGCAATAACGGTAAAAATGTATATGAAGCCGATAATGGCACAATATGGATAGCAGCCAACGACCGCCTCACGGCCTATCACCCCGAAGGCGATATTCCCGATACCATACCGCCCTGTGTGCAGCTTACAAGCATTGAGTTGTTTAATGAACCGATTGCCTGGGTCAACCTGTGCAACCGGAATGTAGAGACGTCATATATGGCGTCTCCCGTTGCCAAAGATACCACCCTCACCCTCGGCAACGGCGTAAAAGTCGGCGATTTTGAATTTGATGGCATCACCAAATGGTACGGACTCCCTGAAAATCTGAGCCTTGCCTATAACAACAATTACCTTACGTTCAATTACATCGGGATAACACAAAAGCAAAGTAAAAAGGTAAAATACCAGTACAAGCTAGAAGGAATAGACGAAAGTTGGTCAGCCATAACCAGCCGGACCGAGGCGCCTTATGGTAACTTACCGCAGGGCAATTACACCTTCAAAGTAAAGGCGATGAACAGCGAGGGATACTGGAGCAAGGAATTTACTTACGGTTTTACAATACGTCCGCCCTGGTGGGAAACATGGTGGTTTCGTACCTTGGGTATCGTTTTTATCATTACCGTAATTATCGCTT
>JACQWN010000708.1 GCA_016209245.1 Bacteroidia bacterium | reverse complement strand
TGTTCATTGTAAAAAAGGTGATAAAGAATGTAAATTTTGGTTTCTTAGTAAAGAATTTGACTTAGAAGAATCGTTTTCTTATAATATGAATATGAAAGATAAAAGAGAAATCAAAAAAATTATTTTTAACAATTTTGACTACATTGAATCACAATGGAAAGAATTCCAAAAAAGGAAATCGTTATGAAAGAATATCATAAAATAAAAGATATTAAAATAAATAATGAAGAATTAATTATAAATATTGATGGTAAAAAAAACAAATTTAAACTTAAAGAAATTTCTGAAAAATTATTAAAAGCTAATGAAATTGAAAGAAATAAATTTGAAATTTCTCCTTCCGGATACGGCATCCATTGGCCATTAATTGATGAAGATTTATCAATAGATGGGCTTTTAGGTATTGTTCATTCATATAAAGATAAATTTAAAGTAGCATAAAATAAAATCAAAAATTAAAAATTACAACTATTACCATCTGCATTTCAGCAAATTTTTCAATTACTGCCAAAGGAGTAAGTCCAGGAGCCAATGCTCGTAGCCTTTGTTTCAAATTAACTTGAAGACAATAGGAAACAAAGGAAATAAAAATATGTGATTCAATCCGATAATCTTCCTGGTGATATATAGGCCGTATTGACAGATCATTTTTTAGTTCTTTGAAAGCTTGTTCTATCTCAATAAGCTGGATGTAGTATTCCCAAACTTTTGCAGGTTTTTCTCCGGCGAGATTGCTCCTTAAAAGATAGTGTCCTTCCCGCCGGCGAACTATAGATAACCGTTCTTTATCCAGAGTAAAGGTAAATGTTTTTTTCGATACTTCCTCATCCTTTTCCGGCAACTTGATTATAACAAGCGAATAAGCACGGCCAGCTTCTTTTTTTGCTGCACCAAGTTTTATCAATAATTGATCTCGCGTAAGTTTTTGTTCCTGTAATTCGTGTAATCTTCTCCAGAGTTTTTTTAAATGCCGTTTACGCATGGAGCGCTCTTTGTTTACACGTCCATTGCTTCTTGTCAAAATATATACTTCTCCTTCGTGTGCAAGAAGTTTGGTATCTACAGAATCCCTTGCTTTTTCCCATGGCAATTTAATAAATTCTTTTTCCAATTTACTCAAATGACCACGGGGAGATCCTACAAGATAATGTATCGGATATTCCGATTTTCTCATTTTTGTTAGCGTCTCTTCTGTTGGAATTCCTCTATCCATTAACCATATACGATCGTACTTCCCGTATTGCTCTTCTATTTTTTTCAAAAAATCATCAAGGGTGGTTTTGTCGCTGGTGTTGCCAGGCATTACTTCATAGGCCAAAGGGAAACCTTCGGGTGTTACAATTAGAGCGATTACAACTTGTACACAATCAGATCGTTTATCACGACTGTATCCAAATTTTCTTTTTCCTGATTCAGGGGGATCGCATTCAAAATAAGTACTTGTTAAATCATATAGAAGAACATCGAACTTAACATCAAATAAGGCTTTCCACCTCTGTTGCAAAAAGGAAAACATCGCCTCTTTATGCTGAAGTAATTTATCCATGCAGCGATAAAGTTTATCGATCTGCACCAAACCAAAATCTTCTCCTAATAGATCTGCCATTGCACTTCGTTCATACCACTGCCGATGCAACCGCCATTCACTTCCGGGATCTATCAATCGATAACAAACTAAAGTTTTAAATACATTCAACCAACTTGTGCCCTTGCGAGATGGTGGCAGTTTGTCTTTCCAAAATTCATCAAAATTTAATTGGTCCCACAATAAACATGCTAACCAGCAGGCTCCCCACTGTCGAGGGTTGCGGACATGTATCTCATTGAGTTTGATACGAACAATGTCACATGCAAGTGGCGGTGCTTGACTATCTTCCGGAAAGATAGCTATCTGCTTCGATTCTATTTTGTCTTCCTGAAATACGTCAATAGTTTTACACCATGCCGCTTTCTGACTGTCATTGATCTCTCCCAGGTGCAACACCTGTCTTTGAACAATGCTTTTCCCTTGAATGCGGCGATTCTCTACTATACTCCAATAACGATGTTTTTTACCGTCTTTTAAACGGTTTTTGGCTCGTAAGAACATATGGCTATTTTTACACAAAAACATTTATTGTCAATGGGGTAGGTCGGCACTACAAGCCGTTTTTGACCTTTTTGATATATATATCCTTGTAATATCAAGCTTTTTACTGGTTGAGGTATCTAAATTTTGTTGTTTTTTAGGTCGAATTGCTTAAGTCGGGTTAACATATCTCCCTCCTAAAATTATTATTTCCCCAGGGAGATATTGTGTCATATTTATTTATTGATTTGACTTAATGATTCTTATTTATTTTGATACATTAATGCATGCTCTACTGTAATTTTTAATTTTTTATCTTTTAAAGCTTTAATCAATAGTTCAACATTGTCGGGATCTTTCTTCATCGTCATTACATTCATTGCTGAGGATCGAATAGATTCATTTTTATCATTCGATGCATTTATTAATGCATTCTTCATTCTATTATCTATAAAATC
>JACQWN010000301.1:9178-14513 GCA_016209245.1 Bacteroidia bacterium | reverse complement strand
CGGTTCTGATAATTCAAAAATTTTATCTTCGGTTTTTGGTATGCCGGTTTCTTTTTCTATTATGGTATCAATATGAGCGACATGAAGCAAGAAATAAAATGTAGTTCCTTTACCGATTTCTGATTTAGCCCATATTTTGCCTCCATGCGACTCAATTACCATCTTGCAGAATGTTAGTCCTAAACCGGTTGACCGTGCAGCGCCAGATTTTTTTGCTTCAACCTGCGAAAATTTATCAAAAACTTTTTCCAGCATATTAGCAGGAATTCCTTGGCCGGTATCTGTAATAGATACTTTTATCATTTTATTCTTTTGATGAGTATCCAATTCAGCGTCAATAGTAATGGAACCATTTAAGGGAGTATATTTTATTGCATTAGTGAGAATATTTACCATGACTCTTTGAATAAGCTCAAAGTCAAAATCAGCCTGAATGAAATCTGTAATATTATTTTTAACGGAAATATCTTTTTCTTTATATAGTAATGAAACATCATCGAGTGAATTTTTTATAGCGACATTAAGATTGTGGATATTTCGGGATAATTGCACTTCAGCTTTTTCAAATTTTTGAACATCAAGAATATTCAAAACCATATTCAGCATTTGCTTTCCCGACTGGTTAATACTTCTTAGATTTTTTTCCGATAGTATCTGTGACGAGAAGGTGATAATAGAGTTCAGATGGTTTTTTAAATCATGTACAATCATTCCTGTCATTGATTCTTTGAAAACTTCAAGCTCGGATAATTTATTAAGAGCTTCTCTTAACTGATCTCTATGTACTATTATTTCCTGGTTTCTTTTCCTTATCTCTTCTTCGGCTTCTTTTATTTTTGTAATATCGGAATCAATCGCTACGAATTGCTTGATATTTCCATTATTATCCAATATAGGCGTTAATGTAGTTTGAATCCAAATCCGATTACCCGCTTTAGTGGTAGTGACGCTTGCGTAAACGACCGATTCCTTTTGTTTCCGGCATCTTGCAATTAAATTTCCTATATCGGGATAAGAGCTGCACTGAAGCATATTTCTGCCAAAAAGCCGTATAAATTCATCGAATTCATAACCGAAAAGTTTTGTAAAACCGACATTTATCCATTCCAGGTTACAGTCGCTATCGGCAATCATTACTGAGTTATCAGTCTCACGTGCAACTATTGAAAGTTTTTCAAGCTCTTCATTTATTTTGGCTAATTGGTCGGTTTGCGCACGTAATTCTTCGGATTGCTGAACTACAATAGCTTTTTCTTTTTGCAATTCAATTGTGCGTTCTTCCACTTTTTGCTCCAGAATTTTTTTCTCCTTTTCAAGTGCACGTAAACGAAGTTTTATAAAAAGAAAGAGCAACAAAATGACTATAATACCAATAATTGTATAAAACCATAATGTCTTCCAGAATGGAGGCGGAATCCTGAAGTTGAATATTACAGGTTGTTTGTTGCAAACATCATCGTTATTACAGGCGATTATTTAGAAAGAATAGTCTCCTGGTGGAATATACTGGTAAGTAACTTCATGTTTGTATGAAAGCGGGGACCATTTTTTATCAAAGCCCTCCAATATCCATTTATAAGTGACATTTTTGGGTGATTTATGGTCAATACCGACAAATTCAAATGTGAGATGGTTCATATCGTATGAAAGTTCAAGGTTCAAAGGTATTCCACCCCAAACGGTAAGACTATCGGAATATTTCGACCAATCGGTTTTTTCAAAAAAAAGTTTAATATCTGTAAGCGATGTTTGCGGTTCATTGATGTTTGGGATATCGGCTTTTGGATTATACATGGTGGCGCCTGAAAGATTCCCAAACCATAGATTACCTCGCTTGTCTTCAATAGTAGCATTAAAATTTGTTTCAATGCCAATAAAGCCCTCCGGTTTTGAAAATGTTTTTATTTTGGGAAAATCACTATTATCAATGATATCAATTTTGTTCAAACCTTTTTCTGTTCCAGCCCAAAGATAACCATTAGAATCTACTAGCAATAGATATATATTATTGGAATTCAATCCGTTATTAGTAGAAAAATTTTTTAAGTCTACACCGTCAAACCTAGTAATTCCACCCCCAAATGTCCCAATCCAAATGTTATTATGTTGATCCTCGACAATAGAAAGAACCTGTTTATTTGTCAATCCATACTTAGTAATATTTATTATATAATCTTCTTTAATATATTTATTGCGGATAAGTATATCCGAAGTACATGTTGAAAAAATCATAGTAATCCCGGCATCGTCGGTGCCGAGCCAGATATTTCCAACATGATCTTCAAAAACACAATAGATATAATCTGACGAAAGACCTTGTTTTGTCCCGATATTAGTAAATTTATTGCCATCATAGATACTGATTCCGCCGCCAAGCGTGCCAAACCAGATATTGCCTAAATGGTCTTCCATTACAGAGTAAACAAGATTTGAAGGTAATCCGTTTTCATCATTGTAATTAGTAAAATTTTTCCCGTCGAATTTGCTTATTCCGTTTCCTTTGGAAGCAAACCAGATATTCTTCTTTTTATCACTTCTAATATTATAAATAACATTTGAACATAAGCCATCAGTTTTTGAATAGTTTGTGAATTTTTTGCCATCATATTTGCTTACTCCGTTTCCGTAAGTTCCTAACCAGAGGTTTGAATCAGCATCTTCCCATATACTCATTACCAGATTGCCGCAAAGTCCGTCTTTTTCTGTAAGATGCATAAATCTTTCCCCGTCAAATTTGCATATTCCGCCTCCATCGGTTCCGAACCAAATATTATTTGCCCTACTATATGCCATTGACATGATAAAATCATAACATAAACCATTTTTTTCGTTGAAAGTGAAAAAACTATTTCCATCATATTTGGATATTCCTTTTCCGTGCGTCCCAAACCATAAATTTCCTGAATTATCGGTAACAATTGCATTGACTTCATTCCCGGCTAATCCGTCATCTTCGGTGAAATTGGTAAATGTATCTCCATTATATTTGCTTAAACCTTCGCTTGTCCCGAACCAGATATTGCCTTTTTTATCTTCGCAAATCGAATGAATAATATTGCTTGCCAAACCATCTTTAATCGAAAAGTGTATAAAATTTGGATTATTGTACATATATACACCGTCAGTTTTTGTTCCGACCCATAATATTCCGCTTGAGGTCACAAATAGTGAAGATATTGTCAATTTGCCGGAATCGTTTTCCATCAGAGCGACTCTTTTAAATTGCTTGTCTTTCATCCGGTATAAACCGCCACGCTCTGTCCCTATCAGAATATTTCCTGATAAATCTTCAACTATTGACCATATTGTAGCACTTTTCAATCCGTGGTTTTTATTGTATTGATGAAAATGAACTCCATCATATTTATTAAGGTATCCGTCTTTTGTTCCGAACCATAAATTACCTTTCGAGTCTTCAAAAATTGACCGTATTTGATTATTGCTTAATCCATCGGCACGGGTAAAATTTTTAAAGCTTATGCCATCAAAGCGGCTGATGCCGCCCCCATCCGTTCCTATCCATACATAGCCCCTGGTGTCTTCATAAATTGCATATACCTGCGATTGGGCAAGACCGTTTTCTATAGAATAGCTTGTAAAGTTGTATTGCTGTGGAAAACATGTGTATGTAAAAATTAAAAATAAAAATATCAATAAAAGACCTAATCTTCTCATAATAAGCCACTATCAATTATCAACAATATCAAAATATAATACCCTGTTTATTTTTCAAAGATATAAAAGATTTTGAAAATACATTTCGACAAAAGAGACTATATTTTTTTCTGATGAAAAAAGCCCTTGGGGGAAAGTTGGCAGTTGGCTCCCCTGCTCGCGCGGATTACAAATCCGAGCGAGCAGGGGCAATAGTTCAGCGATTCAACCGGAAAGTTGATTTTTTTACAAATTGTTTTCCGTCGCTCCCGGTGTATTTTACATATATAAAATAATCTCCTATTGAGGCATCGTCGTCTCCATCAATTTTTCCATTCCAGCCTTCATCAGGGTCGTTACATGTATATACGACTTTACCGGTTAAAGAAAAGATAATAGTCATAAACGATTGATACGCAGGAACTTGTACTTTATAAATATCATTTATTCCATCACCATTCGGAGTAAATATTGATGGTACATAAAAACCGACAGGAGCAAAATCAAGAGATTTCTCAACTGCGCCTGTACATCCCGCAGTGCTTGTTACAAGTAATCTTATATTATAAGTACCTGCATTCTTGAAAACATGTGAAGGATTTAATTCAGATGAATTATTGTCGTCCCCGAACGTCCATAGGTACAATACACCATTCAAATCTATAACCGAAATATTATCAACAAGAGTTTGATTTGTAAAATAAACCGGGGTACTTATTTCAAGGTCATTTTCACTGAATGTAAAATCAGCTGCAACTATTCCGCTATCTGGCACCTGCAGAGTAAAAATTTCTTCGCTGTTGTTCCCGTCTGTTACTTTAAGCTGATAAGTTCCTGGATATAAATTAGTTATATAAGTTATATTTGGTTCAATATTACCCGAAAGCCAGATATAACTAAGCTTTCCATTTCCTCCGCTTGCGCTTACCCTGATAGAGCCGTTCGATTTATGACATGTAGCTGCAATTATCTGAGAACTTAGCTTAATGCCGGAATTTTTAATATTATTTTTTGTAAATGCTTCAAAATCTTCGATTTGTAAACTACTATTATCAGTTTTATTTTCAGAAATTACATTAATATTATCCTGTTGTGTTGTCTGACCATTTTTTCTATTCTTTGATACTTCGATAAAGCTCGCCGAAGGTTTGGGATTTTCTGAATTAGTCATTTGATTTACTATTACAGTTGCTTCCTTAGAAAATTCCTTTTGGAAAATATCATCATAATTGATATTTTTATTAGAAATATTATTATCTGAACCGGTAATTATTTTTGCAGAATCTGTTTTAGTATTTATATTATGATATATAATAGACCCCCCGCTAATGATAGCTCCAATAATCAGTATTCCTGCAATCCAATAAAAATATGATGATGGAGTCGCCGGTTTAAGCTTATAGCTATTTTTAATTCTTTTTAGAATATTATCAGGCGGTTCCTGCATGTAATCGAACAGTGCCTTTTTAAATATTCTGTCAAATTCGTTATCTAACTGTTGTTTCATAATATTTTTCTTTTAAAGTTATTTGTAATGACTTCCTGGCTTTAGCAAGTTGTGATTTTGAAGTATTTTCCGATATTTTCAGCATTTCAGCAATTTCATTATGTTTATAGCCCTCAATAACATATAGGTTAAATACCATCCGGTAACCTTCCGGAAGGGATTGAACCATATTTA